>NZ_RZQA01000257.1:0-7346 GCF_004022915.1 Mesorhizobium sp. M7A.F.Ca.US.006.04.2.1 | reverse complement strand
TGGTGGTTCTGCATGCTCCCGGTCCTTACTTGAGCATGCCGGCGACGTGTTCGGCGTGCTGCTCATGGCCCTGGAATATCTTCAAGCCGGTTTCCAGCAGGCTTTTCAGCTCGGCATTCTGCGCCGACGGGATCAAAAGGGTTTCGAGCGCGCCGTTGACCTGCTTGTGATAGGCGACCTCATTGTCGACATAGGCCTTGTCGAAGGCAGCGCCGTGGAGTTTGGCGAGCTTGGCCCGCTCCTCCGTCGCAGCTTTGGTCAGCGCCTTGCTGGTGGGGTTGTCTTCCGGGGTGACCTTGAGCTTCTTGACCAGGTCGAGCGCCTGAACATTTACAGCCTCGTGATCGCGGACCATGTCCTTGGCGAAATCGACAACCTCCTTGTTCTTCGATTTGTCGATGGCCAGCTTGGCCGCTTCGATGTCGATGACCCCGGCCGTGTAGGCGATATGGGCGATCTGCGAATCGGTCGGCTTGTCGGCGGCTTGTGCGAACGGCGCGGTGCCGAGCAGCAGCAGGGCGGCGAGCGCAGCAGTGTGTCGGATAGACATGGCATCTCCTTCGCCAGGACGCTGAAATCGTCCCGGACAGTGTTTTTCGGTTGACGGTCATTGGATGCTGGTCAGCGGCAAACGTTCCCGCTGAAATGAACTGAAATCCGCTGAGGCTCAGCTTTCCAGCCCGAGCCGTCGCATCACGGCGCTGGTCAGTCGTTCGCAACGCCGGCCGGCGAAGGGGAAGGCGTCGAGCAGCACCGGCCCGATCTGGTCATCCAGCGCCTTGCGCAGCAGGGCGCGAGCGCGATGCAGGCGGGTCTTGACGGTTTCGGGCCGCACGCCGAGTAGTTCTGAAGTCTCTTCAATGCTCAGGCCCTCGATCACCCGCGCCACGAACACCATCCTGTAGAGATCTGGAAGGCTGTCGGTCGCCCGTTCGACAAGGGCCAGGATTTGCCGTTGCGCCATTGTCCGCTCCGGATCATCGCTGGGGTTGAGGGGAAACTGGATAATCTCGGCCTGCGGGTTCTCGGGCATCGCCACCGATCGCCATCTTTTACGCAACCGGCCGAGCGCTTCGTTGATGACGATGCGCGACAGCCACGTGCCGAGCGAGGCATCGCCGCGAAAACTGCCGAGATGGGCAAAGGCCCTGACATAGGCCTCCTGGACGATGTCCTCGGCCTCGCTGTCATTGCGCACCTCGCCGCGCGCGATGCGGTAAAGCCGCTGGTTATGCGTCTTGATGATGGTGCGAAAGGCAGCGCCGTCGCGCGCCAGGGCTCGCTGCGTCAATTCCAGGTCGCCAGAGGCAGCGATGATTTCGGTCGCGTCTCGCCGAACGTACGACATGAGCAGTCTCCTTGCCCTTCAAGAGATTGGTCTCGACAACAAGGTTCCTGAAAATTCGTCACACCGGAATCGACGACAGGAATTCGCGCCTCAGATCGATGTTCGTCTCGAAAACGCCGAGCATGCGTTTGGTGACCATGCGGGTGCCGTGCGCGTGGACGCCGCGCGATGTCATGCAGCCATGCTCGGCCACAAGCACGACGGCCACTCCACCCGGCTGCAGGGCATCCTCGATCGCGCAAGCGATATCATCCGTGAGCCGCTCCTGTACCTGCAAGCGGCGAGCGCAAGCCTCGACGACCCTTGCCAATTTGGAGATGCCCACCACGCGGTTGAGGGGCATGTAGGCGATGTACGCCTTGCCGTGGATTGCGGCCATGTGGTGCTCGCAGAAAGAATGAAACGCTATGTCGTGCAGTTCGACCGCCTGGTTATAGCCGCCGATTTCATCGAACGTCCGTTCGAGCAGTCTCACAGGATCTTGCCGATAGCCGGCAAACCACTCTTCATAGGCACGAATGACACGCGCAGGAGTATCGATAAGACCGGGTCGGGCCGGATCGTCGCCGGCCCAAGAGATCAGCGTCCTGACCGCGGCCTCAGCATCGAAGCGCGTCGGCCGGACGCGGCCGACTGCTCTGGGTTGGCCGTCTCCCACTGAATTTCCTTCGGCGGAGGCCGACACGCCATCTTCGGTGTCGTTCAGAATTTGCGAATGCAGGTCCATCGGTCTCTCCAGTTCCACGCTCGAAACCATTGGATGCGGCTGGCGAGGATTGGTTCCCGACTGGCACGACACCCAGGAGGAAGGTTCCCATCCGTGGCGAACCACGGGAACTTTTCGAAAAGCGCTGCATCCAATTTCATGTCTGGCGCATGGTCGACGCACGCCGTCAGGATCGTGAAGGAGAACCAAGATGGCATCGAAACAGCCCGCGGAAACCGACCCTGACCTCGCTGTTGGTGTGTTCATCGTGGCAATCGCGATAATGCCGATGCCGCCGGTCAGCTGGTGGTCCTGGTACGCGTCGGCGACCATTTGCTGGCGGTCGACGGCACATGCACCCACTGCAAAGTCTCGCTGGCGTGCGGAGTATTCATTTGCACCAGGGCCTATATCGGTCTTCAGATCGGCGAAGGGCTCCAGCCTGCGCAACGTTCCGGCCGTGGCCACAGGGCGGCCCCTATCCGGGTCAGGACGCGATCCGCGGCCGCCCGGTGGCTGTCGCGACGACGATGGCTTCGACGAAACTGCGCTCGCCCTCGATTGTGGCAACCCTTATGTCCCGTGAGATCTCGATCCGAGCCTGATCGGTCCCGGCGCGCTCGGCGAGACCTGCCGCCAGAGCGCGAATGTGGGCTTCGGCGGCGGCCATTGCTTCGTCCTCGGTGTCAAAATCGTCCAGCCGCAGGCCGGAATTGAGACGGAAAAGCCCGATCTCCGGCTGGCTGACGCGGGCTTCCGCTGACATCCGTACCTGCCCGACCACCGCGCCTAGCGCATTGGCGACGTCGGCGTGTTCGGCGATCTTGCACGCATTGCCGAGGATCGGCGGCAGCCCCGCGTAGTGAAGCGATGCCGAAGCGCCGAGGCCGATCACCGGCCGGTCGAGTGCGATCGACAGCTGCGCCATGCCGCCTCGTCGGCCAACGGCACGCTGAACCAGCGGATTGGCAACAGAGACGCCGCCATCCAGCCCGTCCTCGGCAAAGACTGTTTCAAGAATGGCTTCTGCAGAACGCCGGGTGACGGCGATGAGGACCATCTCGGAAAATGCTTCCGCTCCTTTGGCGACACGATGCCCTTGGCCGTCGCGCTTGCGTGCGAACAATTCGGCGCCCAGTCGAGCCGCGACAGGATCCCAGTTGCCCTGCCGGCCGAGCACATGGGCCGCATCGGATGGCGTGAAGCCCGCAATATGCACCAGACCACGCGCGACCAGGCGATTGAGCGTTGCGACCTGTGATGTCGATACGAGCAGCCGATCGAGCGCGGCGGGAATTGCCGAAATGTGGGCATAGAGCCGCGCCTCGGTAACGGTCAGGCCCGCAGCCAGACGCTCGGGGACACCTGTGCACAACGCGAAGCGGCCGTCCAGCCGGCTGGTGTTGGGGCTGAGCAATTGCCGCTTGAGGCCATTATGGATGGCATCGCCGTGCTTCACCGCGGCGAGCGCCAGTGGCACGAGTCGACGGGGGCCGAGCACGATCGTCGAAGTCAGCGACCGCTCATGGAGCGAGACTTCCGAATCTCCCCCGAGGCCAAAGGTGCGCATGGCGACGGCTTCCACCATGGTTCGCATTCCGCCGACGGTAGCGCCTTCCGGGTCGAGCCGCAGGCGACCGCCGTCCAGAACGGCGATGTCGGTGGTGGTGCCGCCGATGTCGGACACCACTCCGTCATCAATACCGGTCATGTACCGGGCTCCAACCAGGCTGGCCGCTGGTCCTGACAGGATGGTCTCGATCGGCCGGGCGCGGGCGAATTCTGCGGTGATAAGCGCGCCGTCGCCGCGCACGACCATGAGCGGAGCGACGATCCCGCGTCTTGCCAGAAAGCCTTCGGTGGCGTCGACAAGACGATCAATCATCGAGATCAACCGGGCGTTGAGAAGCGTGGTCATCGCCCGTCGCGGGCCGCCGAGTTTAGACGACAGCTCATGCGAACAGGTCACCGGAAGCCCGGTACGCTCGCGAATGACGTCACGTACCGCGACCTCATGCTCGGGATTGCGAACCGCAAAATAGGAGGCCACGGCGATGCCTGAAACCGTGTCGGCGAGAGACGGCAGCGCGGCCACGAGAGCGTCCAGCACCAGCGGACGCGGATCGCCATGGACGTCATGTCCGCCCGGACAAAAGATCACGGGATCGGAGCCGAGAGCCTTTGACAATCCGTTCCGGTCAAGGTCGGCTTCGGCGAAACCGATCATCACCAGCGCGACCCGTCCGCCCTGCCCTTCGACGAGGGCGTTGGTCGCGAGCGTGGTCGACATGGAGACGAGCTTGATCGCGCCGGGTTCGATGGCAGCCTCGGATAAAACAGCGTCGACGGCACCGGCGATGCCCTCGGCAAGATCGTGCCGTGTGGTCAGCGATTTGGCCTTGGCCACGATGCCTGTAGATTCTGACCACAGCACGGCATCGGTATACGTGCCGCCGGTGTCGACGCCCAGATACAGGGGCGACGGCTGGTGGGTATATGCGTTCATCTTGATCAGTCGCCTAGCCCGGGTTCGGGTGAAAAATATTTCGCGAGCTTGTTTGCTTCGCCGTCGAACGCCTTGGCGTCGGCGGGTGGATCACGCTTGACCGCAATATTAGGCCACGCAGACGCATACTCGGCGTTCAGCGCGAGCCAATCGTCGAGACCAGGCACGGTATCGGGAAAAATGGCTTTCGCCGGGCATTCTGGCTCGCAGACGCCGCAGTCGATGCATTCATCGGGATGGATGACGAGCATGTTCTCGCCTTCATAGAAACAATCCACGGGACAGACTTCCACGCAGTCCATGTATTTGCATCTGATGCAATTGTCGGTGACCACGAACGTCATGAGGCGTTTCTCAGCCATGGCCGGTCAGGGCGACAGAACAATAACAGCTTCAGACTTTCGGCGACATGGGCGGCCTTCAGCCAACACAGTCCCGCAGTCTCCCTGTCCAGCAATTCGTCGCAACTTTCGCCAAACAAGGCGAGGCACCGGCCGAGCAGACCGATCTCCAACCCACCCATGTGCTTGCGGACCGCGACGAGACTTCCCTTGTAGAATCCGCTGGTCAGGATGACCGAGGACCAAAATTCGTACATCTTCGCCAGATGCGTTTCGCAATCACCGGCAACGACGCGCTCGAAAATCGGCCTGAGATCCGCGTCGGCGCGGATCTTGTCGTAGAAGGAGTCGACGAGTTGTCGAATCTGCTCGTCGGAAATCGGGGCTGTCTGTGTCAAGGGCATGCTCTGGTCCAGCGCTTATCCGGCCCTTCAGACCACACCGTAGGTCATATCGAGGGGAATGCGGTGATCATCGATAGCCCGCACGCCAGCGGTGTTTTCAGCCAGGATGAGCGTGGCTTTGCGCTCCTGCTCGGACAGGTAAGCTCCCGAGAACGTAACTACGCCGTTGGTCACGGTCACGTCCGACCTTCCGGTCGAGGGCCATGATTCGGATCGCAAGGCTTCAATAATCTCCAGCCTGATGCTGCTGTCGTCCTGCGACACCGGAGCGCGCCAACGTTTCCTGGCGACGACCAGCGCCCGCACCAGATCGGCACGACTGACGACCCCCACAATCTGTCCGTCGCGCAGCACCGGAACACGCTTGATCCGATTGTGTTCAAGCAGGGTTGCGATCTCGACGACTGGCGTGCTCTCGACCACAGTCGCAACCTCCTTTGTCATGACGTCGGTCACATGCTCGGAATGAGACTTGACATAGCCTTCCGCAAGGGCGGCGTTGTTGGCGAAAAGCCGAAGCCACCAGGAACGATGTTGCGGGGCTGTACCGATCTCTGCCCGGCGGATCAGGTCTCCTTCACTGACGATGCCCAGCAGCGCACCTCGATCAATCACCGGCACGGCGCTGATCCCGTACGACAGGAGAATATCGCCGACCTCATCCACCGTACTGTCAGGCCCTATCGCAATAACAGGTGACGTCATGACGTCCTTGGCGGTCAGCATTTCGTTCTCCTTGACCTGTCTGCGGGCGGCAGAACCGGCGGCAAGGTCGTTCCAGAGACTTGCCCGTTGCCAGCATGGAGGTGGATCGCGCGATAGAACTCCCTCGCATGGAAAGCATAGGCTTCCAGATTGGTCGGATCGCCAGCGAACAGCCCCATATCCTCGGCTTTCCGGAAGAACCAGTGAGCGGGCAAACCGGGTTCGAGCGCCTTCACGGCAACAGCCGCAAGCAATGGCAGGCCTTCGTCCGCATCGTCGTCCATCAGTTGTTCGAGCACATCCCGAATCACCCCTGTTGCGTCTGAACCAACTATGCTCTCGGCCAGTCTTGCATAGGTGATCGGCAGCCGGGTCTGTGCTTGCAGGAGCAGTTCCTCTCGGAGCCGTCTTTTGAGAGCACTGCCATCTACGAGAGCAATTGGAATGCGGCCATCTACATCGAGGCTGGCAGATACCATTTGCCCTACTACATGACACTGGATGTCCCTGCCGGAAAGTATTCTGCCGAAATCGTGTTCAAGCCTGTCCATTATTGTCATCGTCGAGCCCAGGTGCCCCTCGCGCGACAACGCCAAGAACTCCCGTGGCGTTTAGACCTGCTGGCTGGCACCGAATGTGTCAATTTCGTTACGCGCGAGCTTCACTCGTCCTTACCTACAAGACAAACGAAATTTATTGCCGCTTTAGCACAATTATTTTGCATCAGAATTTCGATTGCAGCGCGTGGCACAGCCCTTCCCTTTTCGGAATCGATATGCATCTCTGATGGGCCGAAGCCATCGCGCCCTCGATTGTCCCGGCTCTTAGCAAGCGGTGATTTCGGCCCCGAACGCGGTAACAGGAGATTATGATGATCACTGGTGCTCAATGCCGTGCCGCTCGCGCGCTGGTCGAATGGACCCGTGACAAGCTCTCAAGCAATTCAGGTGTGGATGCGTTGGTCATCGAGGAATTCGAGCGCCGGATCAACCTTCCCGACCAGGATATCTGCGACACGCTGCAAACCGCGCTTGAAAACGCCGGCGCCGTTTTCATCGCGGAAAACGGCGGCGGTGTCGGCGTTCGCCTGAAACTCAACCGCTCCGAAGTCAGACGAATTGGCGTCCTGGAAAATGAAGGCGGCATCGTCGGAACGGACGCCGTTCCATAGGTCTTCTGAGCCGATGGTTCCACGTTCACAGTCCGCTGCTGGGCAGTTCAGATCCCGCTTGGCTGCGCAGGCGCGAGGAAGGAAGCCCTTCATGACGGTTATCTGGGACGATCTCACCGAGGACGAGCAAACGGCGCTCAAACGAATGAACCGCGGACCCTACCC
>NZ_RZQA01000256.1:0-7407 GCF_004022915.1 Mesorhizobium sp. M7A.F.Ca.US.006.04.2.1 | reverse complement strand
CCCAGATGGTGGCAAGGTCAGCCTCGGCGATCAGCCGCTTGCGTGTCGAGGATACCGGCGTCGACAGGCCGACATCCCTCAAACCGCGGAAGACGCCGTGGCGCAGTGCGTTGTCCGCTGTGCGGTTGGCGTAGTGGATGCGCGCCGACAGCAGCGGCCGCACCCAGTTCATCTCGCGCATGATCTCGCGCGGAACGCCCTCGGGCGCGGTGGCGCCTTCCCGCAGCGGCTCCAGCCTGGCGAGCAATTCACCGGCTGTGGCGGCATCGAAACCGGTGCCGACCTTGCCGCGATAATGCAATTCACCGCCCTCGAACTCTGCCATTCCGAGCGCCGCCAGCCCTTCGGCCGCATCGGAGATGGTGAAGCCGGCGATGACGAAGTCGTCCGACAGCAGCGCCTTGGTCTTGGTCCAGCTTTTGCTTCGGCCGCTCTGATAGATGGCCGTGGCGCGCTTGGAGACGACACCCTCCAGCCCCAGTTCCGACGCCTGGTCGTAGAGCCCCTGCCCCGAGCCCTCGACATGGTCGGAGAACTGGATGGCGGAATTGGCGCCGAGGCCCGACAGCATCTGCGCGAGCAGCGCCTTGCGCCGGACCAGCGGCGCCTTGGTCAGGTCCCAGCCGTCGAGATGGAGAAGATCGAAGGCGTAGAAATGGAGCTTGCTGCCGGCGCCCTCGGCCAGCGCATCCTGCAGCAGCGCGAAACGGCTGATGCCCCGGGCGTCGAGCACCACGATCTCGCCATCGATGATGGCGTCGCGGCACGGCAGTTTGGCGAACGCATGCGGCAGGTCGCCATAACGCTTCGTCCAGTCGATGCCGCCACGGGTGATCAGCTTGACCACGCCGTCAGTGAGATGCGCCATGGTGCGGTAGCCGTCGAATTTGATCTCGTGCAGCCAGACTTGTTTGGTGTCTTCGCCATCGGGTGGTTTTGGCACCTGCGTCGCCAGCTGCGGCTCGATACGGGCAAGCATGGGGGCCTTGAAGGCGCCCGGCAGCGTGCCGGGCTTCAGCGATCCCTGTCTGGGCGCGGGTTTGGCGGCGGGCTTTGCCGGCGCCGCCAGCTCCTCGATGCGCAATCCGGATTTGACGCTCTCCGGCCGGGCCGTGAGGATGTCAAGCGCGGTGTCGGCGGCGAGGTCGCGCTCCTTGAACAGCAGCCAGTTCTTCTTGTTTTCGTCCTCGCCGGGTTTCGGTTTCAGCCGTGTCAGCATCCAGCCGCCATTGAGCTTGTCGCCGGCCAGCCGGAACTTGAAGGCGCCGGTGCGCAAGCTCTTTTCGACATCGTCCATCGGCGCCCAGCTGCCGGTGTCCCAGACGATCATCGGCCCGCCGCCATACTCGCCTTCGGGAATGACACCCTCGAAGTCGATATATTCGAGCGGATGATCCTCGGTCTCGACCGCCAGCCTTTTGTCGGCCGGATTGAGCGAAGGCCCGCGCGGCACCGCCCAGCTCTTCAAGACATCGCCGACCTGCAGTCGCAGATCATAATGGTCTGCGGTGGCGTGGTGCTTGTGCACGACGAAGCGGTTACCGTCGCTGCTGACGAGCCCGCCAACCGGCTCCGGCGTCTTGGCGAATTCGCGTTTGGCGCGATAGGCTTTGAGCTTTGGTGGAGTTGTCATCGCAAAGATCGAAGCACGGCGGCCAGGAACAAGCCAGTCACGCTCTCAATCGTCAGCGGCCGGCGTCAACTCGAGCTCCGCCGGCGACAGCCCTTGCTGCAACTGGCTCAGCCGGAATTCGTCGACCCAATAGGCCTCGCCATCGACCAGAACCCGGGCTTGGTAGGTGCCCTCCGAAAAACGCTGCTCGGTGATGTAGACCTTGTGACGATCGAGCGCTTTGCGCACCGCGGCGCGTTTGGAATTCTGACCTGTGACGGGACTGAACATGACACTGCCCTCGGTCGCCTGACACGCAACACGGCCGCTGTCGGCGGCCTTGCGACTGGCTCCAAGGATGCCGGAGACGAGGTGTCCTGTCAATTTTCGTGGCAGTGCAGGTTGCAGTCCGGTTAAATTTTGCAGTCTTTTGAAGATGCTCGGGTCTCGGCCTGAATCACGATGTGAAGCGCGCGAAGACGAAGCCGCGCGTGATCGTGCCTGTTGCCGCCAGCCTACGAAGCGGCCGGCATACCCGAATGAGTGGATTTTCGGACTTCCCCGATGAGATCGAGTGTCGCTGCCGCGACCTCGGCAACCTGAAGCCGCTGCACACAATAGACCCCACCGGGGTTGTTTTCTTTACAAACACCTGGAGCGATGCATGGACAGGGCATGACCGGCTGGAGCGTCCGGTTCGGGACACCGAACGGGCCCCATTGCTCGGGCGACGTCAGGCCGTACAACCCCACCGCTGGAGTTCCGACAGATGCCGCGATGTGCATCGGGCCGCTCTCATTGCCTAGAAAGATTGATGCTTCGGCCAACAATGCCGTCAGGACTTCAAGCGAGGCCTTTCCGACGACACTGGCGACCGGCGACGCTGCCACTTCAAGGATCCTTTGCGCGGCAAGCCCCTCGTCCGGCCCACCAACGAGCAGAGATCGCAACCCGGTTTTGGCGTATACCTCGTCGATGACCGCAGCAAAATGTTGCGGCGGCCAACAACGCCCTTCGAACCTAGCGCCGGCATGCACGGCCACATATGACTTCTTTGCCAAAGCGTTTTCCGCAAGAATCCTGGCACACTCTTCCTGGGCGGTCCCGTTCGGCTGCAGCCGAGGCGTTGGGTCCTGACAATCCAACCCAAGCGCGTGGAGTGGAGACAGGTTCCTGTAGAGATAATGGGGGCCACCCTGTCCGAAAGTCGCGGCGAGAACGTTTGCAAGCTGGATTTCCCAGAACTTCATCGGATGCTCGGAAGGATCGAAGCCGACGCGAAGTGGAGCGCCGATCAAACGATGCATTATCCGCGAGGTTTTTGAATCGGCAAGGTCGATGCTAAGATCGAATTTTCGACGCCGCAGATCAGAGATGACGCCACGATAGTCGCTCAAACGCTTGAGCAGAGTCCTTCCTCTGCCGCGGGATTCAAAGCCAACGGCAACATCGGCGATCCCTTGCGCGACGATGAACTGCTTGAGTCCCGGCGCACAAAGCATGGTTACCGATGCTTGTGGATAAGAAAGACGCAGATTGCGAACCAAAGCAGATGTCAGAACGACATCTCCAATGTACTTCGTTTGAATAATGAGGATGGAACGAATCCCATCTCCTAAACTTGCATTCATCGAGATGATCTGCCGAAAACGCCAATTTGAGAAAATCTGCCGACGACACTCATTTCTGAACGTCAAGCGCGCTTTCAAATATAGAGCCAACCAACCCTGTCAACAACCTTGCCGGCCTTGGTGCCTCTTTGCATCGGTCGTCGGCAGGACCGGCAAACGCTCGTCCTCAGTCCTTCAATCGCCGCAAGCGGCGCGTCAGGCCCTGAACGGCTTTGAGCAGCCGTGGGCGCGACCGCGTCATGCCTTCGACCCGGCTGCGCAGCAGAATGGCTGCGTTCGCAGCCCTGCCCCGCACCGTCACCGGTTCGCAGATCTCGGCCAGAACCGAACTCGCGGCACCAATATGTTGCTTGTAGCCCTGGCCGCCGACCGACAGGTCGAAATAGTCGAAGCCCCGCTCGCATCCCCACATCATCAGCTTGCCCATCGTCGTCAGGCCGGGTGAGACATTGGCGACCGCATTCTGGTCGATGCCCAGCAGGAGGGCGTGAAGTGTGCCTTTTCTGACCAGCACATAGATGGAGGCGAGCCAGGCTTCACCGACGCGTAGACCGAAGAGCCGCACCGATCCATTCGACAGGCCTTGCAGCGCCGCGGCGCGGTAGAAATCGACGACCGGGACCTGCGTCAGGAGATCGAAACGCCCAAGCTCACGAAAACGCTTCAGCCGCAGTTCCAGCAGCACATCCAGGAGCTCCTCGGTCAGATCCGGCGTGTCGGCCTCGACCAGAGCGAGGCCCCCAAGCTGTTCGAAGCCGCGGCAATGCTTGCGGAAGGCCTTGGCAAAGGACGGCTTGCAGATCCGCTTGATGAGCGTCTCCGGGTCGCCATGCAGGACGAGGCCGGAGGTGACCTGGATGGAGTCGCGCGCCACCGAAAGCAGTGCCAGCGGATTGACCAGGCCGTGGATCTGCTGCGGGATCCCGGCGATATGGATGCGATCCGCCGGTGGCAGAACGGCACGGACCGCCGCCCACATGGCGTCGGCACTCTGCCTGGTCCACGCTCTCCCATCCGCCAGCAGCGGCACCGAGTAGTCGCACACGCGGCAGCTCAGCCATTCGATGACGTGGTGGCCGAGGGCCCGGCGCCGCATCAGCGGCAGCAGCATGGCCGGCGCGCCGGTCACGGCGTCACTCACCTCGATGACGACCAGGTCCGCGTCCTTGGGCATCAGCCGTGCGGCGATTCCTTCGACCCAGGCATAGTGCTGATGGGCAGTGCAGACGCCGTGCGCCTCAAGCAGCAGCCATAGCAGCCTTACGGTATCGAAACTGGTGTGCAGCCGAGCCGTGAAGTGCGCGGTTGCATCAGCGTTGGCGACAGTCGGGGAAAACCGCCCACCGGGCAAATCCCTTATCGGAGTCGTTCGCGCCGCGTAGCTTGCCACATGCTTCTCCCGTCATTCCGATCCCCCACGCAGGCGCCGCAAGTCCCGCATCAGTCCCTGGAGCCTCTTCAGCAGCCGAGGTTTGGAGCGCACGAACACCTCGGTCCGGTTGCGGACCTCGATGGCTGCGCTCACGGCGCTGCCTCGCACCGTAATCCCGTGGCAAAGCTCGCGCAGGCCCGAACCCACGGCACCCATATGTTCCTTATAACTCTGGTTGCCGACCGACAGGTCGAAATAATCGAAACCGCGGCCGCGCGCCCAACTCATCAACTTGCCCATGATCAGAAGTCCCGGCGAGACATTGGGCACCGCGCCCTGATCGATTGAGATCAGCAGAGCATGAACGGTGACTTGATGGATCAGCAGGTATTGTACCGCGATCAGAGCTTCACCAACACGCAACCCGAAGAGCCGCACCGATCCATCCGACAGGCCCTCGAGAGCGGCGTTTCGATAGAAATCGACAGCCGTCGCCTGTGTCAGCAGGTCGAAGCGGCCCAGTTCGCGAAAGCGGCTGAGCCGCATCCGGACCAGGCCGCCGAAGATGACCTCCACCAGGGCCGGCGTGTTGGCTTCGACCAGTTCCACGTCGCCAAGCCGTTCGAGGCGGCGCCAGTCCTTGTTGAAGGCCTTGACGAAGGATGGCCGGCATAGGCGCTTGAGCACGGTTTCCGGGTCGCCGTCGATGGCGAGGCCGAAGCTGGTATGCAGGGAATCGCGCGTGGCTGCGAGCAAGGCCAGAGGGTTGGCGATGCCGCTGATCGATTGCGGAATTCCCGTGATCTGGATGCGGTCCGCCGGCGGCAGCACGGAACGCACCGCAGCCCACGCGGCCTGCGCCGATTGCATCGTCCACGGGCTGGCATCGGCCAGCAGCGGTGCCGAATAGTCGCAAACGCCACAGCTCAGCCATTCGATCACCCGATGGCGGAAGGCCGGCCGCCGTATCAGCGGCACCAGCATTCGCGGCGCGCCCGTCACGGCATCGTTTACCTCCACGATGAGCAGTTCCGCACCTTCCGGCATTAGCCGCGCGACGATCCCCTCGGCCCAGGCATAATTCTGGTGGGCGGTGCACACACCGTCCGCCTGGAGGCGCAGCCAGAGCGGCCTCACCGCTTCCAAGCTGGTGTGGAGCCGCGCCGTGTAGGCATCGATGGCGACGACGGTGGCCGGATGGGAGGACTGGCCATCGGGCGAGCCGGTCACCGCAGCAATTTGCACCGCCTGGACTGCCATGTTTTTTCCTATCGCTTTGCCGTAGCGAACGGCAGCGTCCGCCGCCACGCGCCCAACCGGCTGTCGCGCGCCTCATCGGGATGCTCGATATTCCACATGCGGTGATGCGCGAAATACCACGATGCCACGAGCACGAACATCTCCGAGACGGCGGAACCCAACAACGCCCACGGCGGAGACGCGATTGCCAGCAGGGCCGCGATCAGCGCCAGCCCGACGACCGCGCCGCCCGTGGTGATGAACGCGACGATCCGAAAATCGCCGAGTATCTCAAGCACGATGCGGGGCATGATATAGAGCATGATCGGGACAAAATTCGCGATCACGAAAAGCCCGATGAACCAGGTCGAAGCGTCCTGGAGAGCCTGGGATTTTATCATCGGCAGGACGAACATGATCGCACATCCATAAGCAAGGCCGCCGAGCCCCATGACGAGCGCCCAGATCTTGGCCTGCGTCCAGACACGGCCTGTTTCATTGTTCCGCATCAGCCTGGCGAGATCCGGCTGCGTCATGTTGACGAATGCAAGGCTGATGATGCGCAGCGGAGCAAACAGCACCAGAACCGCCGCCAGCGGTGCGTAGGCGGCTGGCCCGGCAATGCCGGCGACCAGCAGCGCCAGACATTGACCCTGGATGTTGGTGGTGGTCGCGCTGAATGCCGACCAGCGCAGTTGGGGCCAGAGCCTGACATAGCGTCGGCGCGTCGGCATGCGGAAGCTGATGCGAAGCGAGCGCCGAGCCAGGCGGACCAGGACGAAAATGCCGAACACATTTGCGGCTGCAAGTGCATAGAATACGGTCTGCAGCGGGTCTTGGACCAACCAGATCGACAGCCCGGTCAGGACACAGCCGGCGACTGTAAAAGCGCCATCGCTGATGGAGACGACAACCTGCTGGCGCCGTGCGAAGAAAGCCGTGCGCATATGGCTGCGCAACGACCAGGCACCGACGAAGCAGCCGGCGGCAATTCCGCTTGGATCTCCAAGGACATGCATCAGAACAGCCGTGCCGACGGCCATCAGCAACGCCACGATCAGCGCCGCCGTTCCGAACGCCACGTCATAGGTATCGACGCCGGCGCTGTTGGTGCTCTTGCTCATCCAGATGCTGGCGGGAACAGCGGTGAGCGACCTGATATAGGACAGGCCGACCCCGCCCATCACCATGCCGATGGCGAAGAGGCCGTAGCCCTGCGCCGACAGCATGTGCAACAGCATGATGTTGAGGGCGAAATGAAAGCCGCTCTGCATCGCCTCGCCGCCGATCATCAGCACGAGGCGTCGAACCAGATGGCTCGGAAACGCTAACTTCACGGCCGTGTCTCCGCTGCGCGGGCAGCGGGCGCCCTGCCCGGCCGCGCGATGGTCGTCTTCAGCTTTTCGGCGGCGATCGCGGTGATCGCCGCGGCCGCGACCGGCTCGCTGAAGATCGCCTCATAGCGCGCGCGCCCGGCAGCGACAAACCCGCGCCAGGCCTCAGGGGCGAGGATGATCTCCTGCAATTTCGCGCCAAGAGCTACTGCGTCGCCG
>NZ_RZQA01000255.1:0-7425 GCF_004022915.1 Mesorhizobium sp. M7A.F.Ca.US.006.04.2.1 | reverse complement strand
GATCTGGATCGGAAGCCGTCACCACCAGTTTCTCATCGGTGGGAACGAAATTGTCGGTCTTGAAGACATGGAAGGGAATTTCGGTCGATATCAGCACGATGATGGCGCTGTCGGAGGTGACCTTGCCGTTCGAGATCAGGCGCGTCGTCTCGAATTTCAGATCGTCGCCGGCGGAGCCGCCAAGCAGCGGAATGTCATCGAGACCCCAGTGGATGGCTGAACTCACCGCTTCTTCGGCATAGGAGAGCCCGTCGATGAAGCAGAGCGCGAAAGTGCCTTTGGTCCGATCGCAACCGAGGCGCGCGCGCAGCGATCGCCGCAGGGTCTCGACCTCGCCGGTGATCCTGTCCATACCCGACGAGGACAGATTTTCGACCATCACGCTGACGGCGGTAAACGCGGTGGACGGAAGCAGCATGGCCAGCACATGACCATCCTCGAGACCTTGCGGCGTGATCTCGCCGGCAGTCGAGCAGCCGGCGTGGTGGAGCGCCGGCGCGTGGGTCATGAGCGCCTGGGAAAGGGCGCTGGCTTCGACCAGGCTCTGGGAAAAGAACAGCAGGGCAAAGCCCGCGTCGATGGCGGCTGCTTCCAGTGCGATCGCCCTGGCGAACGCCTCCATGTCGGGCTCGTCCGTGGTGAGCGCCGACAGGCCGCATGCATAGCGCGTCTGTGAATTGGCCAGCGATGTTCTCCGCATTTCCTCCGACGCTTTTTTGTGCGCGGCTGTTTTAAATGCTTCTGGCGCGCGGGCGTCGACCGACATTGTTGCCTTCAATCGGCGGTTTGGCAATGGGGCCACCGGCACCGCATGTTTGGGCGCGGCCATGACCGAAAGTACAATGTGCCGCGTTTGCGACGTGCTGTTTTTTGTCCGATGTGCGGTGTACCAATAACGCATGGCCGATGCGCCAACGCCGCGTTGGCAACGTGATGACCAAGGTTGATACCCAGGGAGGGACCATGTCGGACGTTTCGTTGATGGTGAACGGAAAGCGGGTCAGCGGTGCTGCCGAGGACCGAACACTTCTGGTTCACTTCCTGCGGGAAAATCTCGGCCTTACCGGCACGCATGTCGGTTGCGACACCTCGCAATGCGGTGCCTGCGTCGTCCACGTCGACGGCAAGGCGGTCAAATCCTGTACGATGCTCGCGGTGCAGGCCTCCGGCTCGACCGTGTTGACGATCGAGGGCCTGGCAAATGGCGCCGACCTGCATCCGGTGCAGGCCGCCTTCAAGGAACATCACGGGCTGCAGTGCGGCTTCTGCACGCCGGGCATGATCATGACGGCGACCGACATGATCGGCCGCCACCCCGAAGGGCTCGACGAGGCGACGGTGCGTGCCGAGCTCGACGGCAACATCTGCCGCTGCACCGGCTACCACAACATCGTCAAGGCGATCCTCGCCGCATCGACGACGATGAAGGGGTCGAAGGGTAAGGCGAAACAAGCGGCTTGAACGAGGCAGTAGGGCAATAAGGCAGTAGGGCAGTAGGGAATCGGAGCCAATTTTTCCCTACTGCCGTACTGCCCTACTCACCTACTCCCCTACAATCTCGGGAGGAATTTCTGATGGGCATTGAAGGTGTTGGCGCTCGGGTCGCGCGCAAGGAAGACAAACGATTCATCACGGGCGCCGGCCGCTATGTCGACGACATGGTGGTTCCCGGCATGAAGCACGCCGCCTTCGTGCGCAGTCCGCACGCGCATGCGCAGATCAAGAAGATCGATGTGAAGAAGGCCCAAGGCATGCCCGGCGTCATCGGCGTGCTGACCGGCAAGGAACTCAAGGCCGATGGCATCGGCAATCTCATCTGCGGCTGGATGATCCACTCCAAGGACGGCTCGCCGATGAAGATGGGGGCATGGTCGCCACTCGCCTTCGACCGGGTCCGTTATGTCGGTGACGCCGTCGTCATTGTCGTCGCCGAGACCAAGGGGCAAGCGCGTGACGCCGCCGAGGCGGTCGAGATCACCTACAAGGAGTTGAAGGCCGTCGTCGACGCCTCCAAGGCGATGGACAAGGGTGCGCCGCAGATCCACCCCGAAGCGGACAACAATCTGATCTTCGACTGGGACATCGGCAATGCCGACGACACGGAAGCGGCCTTCGGGAAGGCAGCCCATGTGGTCAAGATGGACATCATCAACAACCGGCTGGTGCCTAACGCCATGGAGCCGCGCGCCGCACTTGGCCATTACGACAAGGCCGAGGATCACTACACCTGCTGGACGACCTCGCAGAACCCGCATGTGGCGCGGCTGGTGATGAGCGCCTTCTACAATGTCGCGCCGGAAAACAAGCTGCGCGTGATTGCGCCCGATGTCGGCGGCGGTTTCGGCTCGAAGATCTACATCTATCCCGAAGAGATCGTCTGCCTGTGGGCGTCGAAGAAGACCGGGGTGCCGGTCAAATGGGTGGCTGACCGGACCGAGAGTTTTCTGACCGACGCGCATGGCCGCGACCATCACACCCATGCTGAAATGGCCTTCGACAAGGACCACAGGATCCTCGGCCTGAAGGTCGAAACCCAGGCCAATCTCGGCGCCTATATGTCGCTGTTTTCGTCGGCGACGCCGACCTACCTCTATGCGACGCTGCTGTCGGGCCAGTACAATATCCCGGCCATCCATGCCAATGTGAAGGCGATCTATACCAACACCGCGCCCGTCGATGCGTATCGCGGGGCAGGGCGGCCGGAAGCGACCTTCGTCATGGAGCGCATGATGGAGACGGCGGCCCGCCAGTTCGGCGTCTCGCCGGCCGAGCTGCGGCGCAAGAACTTCGTCACAGCGTTTCCGCATCAGACGCCGGTCATCATGTGCTATGACGCCGGCGACTATGCCGCTTCGCTCGATGCGGCAATGAAGGCGTCGGATTATGCCGGCTTTGCCAAGCGCAAGGCCGCCGCCGCCAAGAAGGGGCTGCTGCGCGGCATTGGCATGAGCTGCTACATCGAAGCCTGCGGCATCGCGCCGTCTGCTGCCGTCGGCTCGCTCGGCGCCGGTGTCGGCCTTTGGGAATCAGCGGAAGTGCGCGTCAACGCGGTCGGCACGATCGAGGTGCTGACTGGCTCGCACAGCCACGGCCAGGGCCATGAGACGACCTTCGCGCAACTGGTCAACGAGCGCTTCGGCGTGCCGCTCGATTCGGTCTCGATCGTGCATGGCGACACCGACAAGGTGCAGATGGGCATGGGCACCTATGGCTCGCGCTCGGGTGCAGTCGGCATGTCGGCCATCGTCAAGGCCCTCGACAAGGTCGAGGCCAAGGCCAAGAAGATCGCGGCACACCTGCTCGAAGCCGACGAAGGCGACATCGTCATCGAGAATGGCGCGCTGAAGGTCGCCGGCACCGACAAGAACGTGCCGTGGTTCCAGATGGCGCTGGCCGCCTACACTGCCCACAACCTGCCGGGCGGCATGGAGCCCGGGCTGAAGGAGACGGCGTTCTACGATCCGTCGAATTTCACCTTCCCGGCGGGCTGCTATATCTGCGAGGTCGAGGTCGACCCGGAAACCGGCGTCACCGAGATCGTCCAGTTCGTCGCTGCCGACGATTTCGGCAACATCATCAACCCGATGATCGTCGAGGGCCAGGTGCATGGCGGGCTGGCGCAAGGCATCGGCCAGGCGCTGCTCGAAGGCGCCCATTATGACAATAGCGGCCAGCTTTTGACCGCGAGCTACATGGACTACACCATGCCGCGCGCCGGCGATCTGCCGTCGTTCAAGGTCTCGACCTCGAACACGCCATGCCCGGGCAATCCGTTGGGGATCAAGGGCTGCGGCGAGGCCGGCGCCATCGGCTCGCCGCCGGCGGTGATCAACGCCCTCACCGACGCCATCGGCAGCAACGATCTTGCCATGCCGGCTTCGCCGTCCACCGTCTGGGCCGCGATCCGCGCGACGAAACACTGAAAGCGAATAGCGAATAGGGAGTAGCGAATAGGGAAGAGAAGGCGGTGCGACTGGATAGATCCTATTCGCTATTCGCTACTCCCTATTCGCCCATTCACCCAAGGGAGAATTCCATGTACGCAGTCAACTATCACCGCGCCGCCTCGGTCGCCGATGCTGCCAAGCTGGTCAAGACAGGCGACGCCAAGCTGCTTTCGGGCGGTATGACGCTGATCCCGGCGATGAAGACGCGGCTTGCCGCGCCGTCCGACCTTGTCGACCTGTCGCGGATCGCGGAGCTGCAGGGCGTCAAGGTGTCGGGCAAGACCGTCACCATCGGCGCCGCCACCACGCATCACGCCGTTGCCAATGACGAGAAGCTGAAGAAGGCCTGTCCGGCGCTTGCCCATCTGGCGTCACTGATCGGCGATCCGGCGGTGCGCCATAAGGGGACGATCGGCGGCTCGATCGCCAACAACGACCCGGCGGCCGATTATCCGGCGGCGCTGCTGGCGCTGGGCGCCACCATTATCACCAACAAGCGCGAGATCGATGCCGACAAGTTCTTCAAGGGTCTGTTCGAGACCTCGTTGAAGGAAGGCGAGATCGTCACCGCCGTCACCTTCACCGCGCCGGCCAAGGCGGCCTATGAAAAGTTCCGCAATCCGGCATCGCGCTACGCCATCGTCGGCGTGTTCGTTGCCAAGGGCAAGGATGGCGTCAGCGTCGCCGTCACTGGAGCCGGCGATGACGGCGTCTTCCGCTCGAAGGAGATCGAGGCAGCATTGGCCAAGAATTTCGCGGCCTCGGCACTGGAAGGTGTGAAAGTGCCGGCGAAGAATCTGATGACCGACATCCATGCCTCGGCCGATTATCGCGCCAATCTGATCGCGGTGATGGCCAAGCGCGCGGTTGCGGCAGCCAACGCCTGAGAAACTGTTTGGAAACTCTACTCCGGCGGCCATCTGATGGCGTTTTCTGTGCTTCCGGTGCTCACGTACCAAAAGTACGCTCCGCTCCGGTTCTCGAAACCACCACCATATGACTCGCCAGGGCGAGTTTCGAAACAGTTTCTAATACGATCGGTCGCAGACAAGGAAAGGGGGCCTCCGTGGCCCCTTTTCTCGTGCGGCGGCCTGCATCCGTTCAGTTGCTGATGGAATCGCTGCCGCACTGCTTGAAGCAAATCCCCGCCGAGCCGGAGGCCGGACCTGATCCGGCAGCAATCTCGCACTTGCACAAATTCATATTGCACTGCAATATGGACTGGGCGGGAATGCGAGCTGGGTTCGAAATGTACCGTCGTACCCTTCGCATACCTATTGCGAGAGGATCGGCATGACCGACATTTCCGCGACGCATGTCGTTCCGTCCCGATCCGCCGCCGACAGATCAACCAGAACAAGACTGGCCTATCTCGACGGCTGGCGCGGGCTTTCGATCGCGCTGGTTCTGATCGGCCATTTCTTTCCGGTTCCGGGAATCAATCTTGGCGTGCTGGGCGTCGAATTCTTCTTCGTGCTCAGCGGCCGGCTGATGGGCGAGATCCTGTTCATCGAACGCTACCCGCTGAAAAAATTCTTCAAACGCCGCTTCTCCCGCATCTATCCGGCTCTTCTGGTCTTCGTAGTCGTCGCGATGATCGCGCTCTCCGGCACGTTCCTCGCCTTCAAATGGAAGGCCGCGCTGACGGCGCTGACATTCACCTACAATTATGCCGGCATTCTCGTGGCTCGGGCAGGGGCGCTCGACCATATCTGGTCGCTCTGCATCGAGGAGCACGCCTACATCATCCTGGCGCTGATCAGCGTCATCGTCTCAAGTCGCTCTCGCGTGGTCGTGCTGCTCCTGGCGCTGGCCTTGCTGGCCATGGCCAATGGCGCGGTTTCGTACTGGGTCTTGGGGATGGACTACGAAACCACTTATTGGCGCACGGATGTGCACATCGCGTCGATCCTCCTGTCGGCTTCGATCTGCCTGCTCAAGGCCGACGGCAGGCTGCCGGCGTTTTTGAGAGGCAAGCATGTGGCCCTGGTGGCAACGGTCTGTGCCGTTGTCCTGTTCCTGGATCGGGTGCCGACGCCGATGCACTATCTCTTCGCGGTGCCGCTGCTGGCTCTGGCCGTCAACGCACTCGATTTCAGCCCACGGTATTTTTCCGGATTGCTGTCGTCCTGGCCGATGGCGACGCTGGGGCTGTGGTCGTACTCGCTCTATTTATGGCAGCAGCCGTTCTACAAATTCGTCTATGAGCAAGGCAGCGCGCCGATACCGATGCTGGCCGCGGTCTTCGCTTGCGCGGCCTGCAGCTACTACCTCATAGAGCGCCCGGCGCGCGAATGGCTCAACCGCAACTGGTGAATGCCGTCGTGCCCGGCCAGATGATCGTGAGTGCAGGTGGAGGGATCGTGCTTCGTAAGCAGACGATCCATTAATTGTTTCTAATCTAACTTTCGGGAAAGCAATGACCTGCTTTCCGATCTGGGCCAGTCTCATTAGACATTGGTCTTATGGCAGGCATTCCTTATTGCCTCGCCGGCTTACCCGCCTAGTTTGTTCGCAGGACACATCTGAGAAGATGGTTCGAAGACGCATCTGGGAGGATGGAATGGATACGACCGGGGAAAGGGCGGGCGGCTGGCTCGACCGCTCACGCACCGTCGCCGAGCCTGGCTTCAGCAGGTGGATGGTGCCGCCGGCGGCGCTCTGCATCCACCTTTGCATCGGCCAGGCCTATGCGTTCAGCGTTTTCAACTTGCCGATGTCTAAGCTGATCGGCATCACCGACTCGGCGCCCGACGACTGGAAATTGACCGGCCTCGGCTGGATTTTCTCGATCGCGATCCTGTTCCTGGGCATTGCGGCGGCGTTCGGCGGCGGCTGGCTGGATCGCGTCGGTCCGCGCAAAGCCATGGTCGCTTCTGCCTGTTGTTTCGGCGGCGGCTTCATTGTCTCGGCGCTCGGCGTCTATCTGCACCAATTGTGGATCATCTATCTCGGCTACGGCGTGCTGGGCGGCATCGGTCTCGGCCTCGGCTATATCTCGCCGGTCAAGACGCTGATCACCTGGTTTCCGGACCGGCCGGGCATGGCAACCGGCATGGCGATCATGGGCTTCGGCGGCGGCGCCTTCATCGCCTCGCCGCTGTCGGTTTATCTGATGAAGCTGTTTTCGACGCCTGAGCACATCGGCGTCGCCGAAACCTTCCTGGTGCTGGGCATCGTCTATTTCGTCTTCATGCTGATCGGCGCCGTTATCGTCAGGGTGCCGCCGGAGGGCTGGAGGCCTGCCGGATGGACGCCGCCGGCGGCACAGAATGCGATGGTGACGACGTCCAATGTCCATCTCGACGATGCGTTGAAGACGCCGCAGTTCTGGCTGCTGTGGGGCGTGCTGTGCCTTAATGTGACGGCAGGGATCGGCGTGCTCGGCCAGGCCTCGGCGATGAGCCAGGAGATGTTTCCGGGACGCATCACGCCTGCCGCTGCCGCCGGCTTCGTCGGCCTGCTGTCGATCTTCAAC
>NZ_RZQA01000254.1:0-7457 GCF_004022915.1 Mesorhizobium sp. M7A.F.Ca.US.006.04.2.1 | reverse complement strand
GTAAGGAGGCTATCCCCTCCCACTATTTCAAAATGCCGCACGCCGAGAAAGGCCTCGCCGTCGGCCTGTTCGGCGGCTCGTTCAATCCGCCGCATGCCGGCCATGCGCTGGTCGCCGAGATCGCGCTCAGACGCCTGGCGCTCGACCAGTTGTGGTGGATGGTGACGCCGGGCAATCCGCTGAAGAACACCAGGGAGTTGGCGCCGCTGGGCGAACGGCTGCAGCTGTCGGAACAGATCGCCAAGAACCCGAAGATCAAGGTCACCGCTTTCGAAGCCGCCCATCACGTCCGCTACACCGCCGATACGCTGGCGCTGGTCAAGGCGCGCAATCCCGGTGTCGATTTCGTCTGGATCATGGGTGCCGACAGTCTGCGCGATTTCCATCGGTGGCAGCGCTGGCGCGAGATCGTCATGACCTTCCCGATCGCCGTCATCGACCGCCCGGGCGCGACGCTGTCGTTCCTGTCCTCGGTCGTCGCCAAGACCTTCGACTATGCCCGCATCGACGAGGGCGATGCGCCGCGGCTTGCCCGCATGAAGGCGCCGGCCTGGACCTTCATTCACGGCCCGCGCTCGTCGCTGTCATCGAGCGCGATCCGCAAGCTGGCGAAGGGGTGAGCCCGGCCGCCCGGCCATGTCGCTTTTATCGCTTCCTTTGCCCGTTTCATGGGCAATCCTGAGCAGGCATGTCGATTCCCAGGAAAAACCGCAGCGAAGCCGAGCAGGGCGCCGAGCCCACGCCGCTGATCGCGATTGCCAGCGTCATCGTGTCGATGGCGCTGATTGCCGTCGGCAACGGGCTGATGTTTGCCTACATCCCGGTCCGGCTTGGCGCCGAGGGTTTCGATCCGACCTGGGCCGGGCTGATCATCACCGGGCTTTCGGCCGGCGGGCTCGCCGGCTGCATCTTGACCGGACCGCTGGTGCGAAGGGTCGGCCATGCCCGCGCCTTCATGGTGCTGTCGGCGCTGATCGCGCTGGCCAACGCCGCTGTCGGCGCCGGGGTCCTTCCGCTGCTGTGGATAGCCGCCCGCGCGCTCTACGGCTTTGCCATATGCGGCCTGTTCATCGTCGCGCAGAGCTGGCTGAACGATGCGGTTGCCAACGCCATCCGCGGCCGGGTGATGGCTTTCTTCTACGTTGCCTATGTCGCCGGGCTCGGCGTCGGCTACGCGACGCTAGCGCTGGTCGATATCAGGACAGCGGATGCGCCGCTGATCGGCATCGTCTTCACCGCGCTGTCGATCCTCCCTGTCGGGATGACCAAACTTGCCCAGCCGCCGGCGCCGCAGGCGGCCTCGGTGGCGCTGCGCCGTGCCTGGCGGGTTTCACCGGTCGGCGTCGCCGGCATGCTTGCCGTCGGCGGCCTGTCGATGTCGATTGCTGGCTTCGCACCGATCCACGCCACGGCCAAGGGCTACAGCCAGGCCGACGTGGCGCTGCTGCTTTCGGCGATGCCTCTCGGCACGCTGATCCTGCAGATCCCGCTTGGCTGGATTTCCGACCGAACCGACCGCCGCTATGTGCTGATCGCCGCATCCGCGCTCGCCATGGTCGCCGGCCTGTTTGCACTCGGGTTCGATGGCGGCGCGCTGGCCGCGTTGGTTGTGATCTATATCGTGTGGGACGGCGCTTCGGAATCGATCTATTCGCTGGCCAGTGCGCACGCCGCCGACCGCGCCGGCAAGGACGACATGGTGGCGCTGTCCAGTTCGCTTTTGTTTGCCTGGTCGCTGTCGGGCTTCGTCGTGCCCGGCATCGTGACGGCGCTGTCGGCCGTCTTCGGAACGCAGGCTTTCATCTATGTGGCTGTTCTCATCGCCGCAGCCTTCTGCCTGTTCGTGCTTTTGCGTGTGTTCACGACGCGTGCGGTCCCGGTCGGCGAAACCGGCAGTTTCGCACCGATGACGGCGCAGGCGCCGTTGCCGGTCGAACTCGCCTTCGCACCGGACGATGAGGGCCGGCACTGAGCCACCCGACTATTGTCGACGGGCTTCCGGCGACGGGGCTTCCGGTGGCGGCAGCGGGATCGATATGCCTTCGCTATCGAATTCCTGTTTGGCGCGCTTGGTGAGATCGGTCTGGGTGGCGAAGAAGTCGGCCGACGATGTCCAGTAGCGCAAGGCAATCGAAACAGTGCTGTCGCCCAATGTCGCGACGAAAGCGATCGGTGCCGGCTCACGCTTGACCCGCCGTTCGGCGGCGGCAATGGCAAGCAAGGTCTTTTGGGCCCTGTCGATGTCGTTCCAGGAGCCGATGCTGAGCGTGATGTCGCTACGGCGCACGCCATTGCGCGAAAAGTTGCGCACCGGCTGGTTCCACAGCGTCGAGTTGGGCGCCAATATGTAGACCCCGTCGGCCGTCCTGAGCTTGGTTGCGAACAGGCCGATCTCCTCGATCGTACCGGCAATCGAACCGACCTCGACGGACTCGCCGATGCGAAACGGCCGCAGCGCCAGAAGCATGATGCCGGCCGCGATGTTCTGCAGCGTGCCTTGCAACGCCAGGCCGATGGCGAGGCCAATGGCACCGATCGCGGCAATGATCGAGGCCGTCTGCACGCCGAACTGGCCGAGCACCATGATGGTGACGAGGATCAGGATGGCATAGCGGACGATCTTGGAGAAGAAATGCCGCAACGTCGCGTCGAAACCATGGATATGGCCGAGACCGGCGAAGATCGAACGTTCGGCAAGGCCGGCGACGATATAGCCGACGATCAAGAGGATAACGGCACCGATGGCCGAGAAGGAGTAGGAAACAATCAGCGTGCTCAGTTGGGCGAGGCCAGCCTGGACGCTGAGGAAGGCGTTTTGCGGGTCGATCGGCATGGGGGAAATCCGGTTGGTCGGTGAGCCGATAACCCATGCCGACGGCGAGGGTTCCGATCTTTTCCGGTGTGCGGCGGAACCACAGGAGCGACAATACGTTCGTGCGAGGCAGGGTCCCGTCTTGAAACTGTCAGGGAACTCTGCCTATCTAAGTGGTGTCACCTGCTTCAAGGGGTGATTTGGTTGTTCTTGCTGCGAAAGGAAATACACTGAGAACAGCACTGCGGAAGAAGGCCGATATCATGCCTTCGCCGGCCAGGATCAGCGTAGACGACGCCGTGTCCCGCGCCATCAAGACAGTCCTTGCCAGTCTGGAAGACTCCAAGGCCGAAAATATTGTCTCCATCGACATCCAGGGGAAATCGAGCCTCGGCGACTATATGGTCGTCGCTTCGGGCCGATCGCACCGTCATGTCGCGGCTGTCGCCGATCATCTTCTCAAAGCGATCAAGGATGCCGGTCTCGGCACCGCGCGCGTCGAGGGGCTGTCCGGCGCCGACTGGGTCCTGATCGATTCTGGCGACATCATCGTCCATGTCTTCCGCCCCGAAGTCCGCGAATTCTACAATCTCGAAAAGATGTGGCAGGCGCCGGACCTCGAGGAAGAAACGCTCCACTAAGTCGTTCGCGCGGCTTACAAGGCAAGGATGAAGATATCAGTTCATGCCGTGGGCCGGATGAAAGCCGGCCCCGAGAAGCTGCTGGCCGACCGCTATTTCGAGCGCTTCGCCAAGAGCGGCCCGGCGGTGGGGCTTGAATTTGGCGGCATTGCCGAAATAGCCGAGGGGCGCGGCCAGACCGCCAACGAGCGCCGGCGTGAGGAAGGCCAGAAACTGCAGACGCAGTTGCAGCCCGGCACCGCGCTGATCCTGCTCGACGAACGCGGCAAAAGCTTTTCCTCGGAAGATTTCGCCGGGCGCCTCGGCCTGTTGCGTGACGGTGGCCGCAAGGCGCTGATCATCGCCATCGGCGGCGCCGACGGCCACGATCAGTCGCTGCGCGACCAGGCCGAACTGGTGATGTCGTTCGGATTGCTGACATGGCCGCATCAACTGGTGCGCGTGATGCTGGGAGAGCAGCTTTATCGTGTGGCCACCATCCTTTCGGGACATCCCTACCATCGCTCGTAAGCCGGTGAATTGGTGCGACACACCCGGATTTCCGCCCCAATGCCAACGTAACATTGCATCGAGTGGGCGGTTTCGAACATGGTTGATTGTTCGTTAACGAAGCCACGCATAGAGTCGGGCTTCAATGTCTGAAGACAGAAAATCAAGAACGGGCTCATGGTGCGCGCGCTGCGGCATCGCGGCGGCGGTGCTTGTGCTGTCGCTGCATGTGGGGCGGGCGGAAAACACGCTCGACATGGCTCCCGATCCGGACCAGAGCCGGGCCGAATATGAACGGGTCTCGAAGGAGATCTCGCTGTCGTCGGAACGATTGGCCAAGCTCTCCGCCGACATCGCGACGATCAAGAAGGATCACGCCTCGATCACCGCCGCATTGATCCAGTCGGCGATGACCGAGCAGAAGCTCGGCCAGGACATCGAGGACATCGGCGCCAGGCTGGAAGGGTTGAAGGGCCAGGAACAGAAGATCCGCGCCTCGCTGATGGCGCGGCGCGACGTTCTGGCCGAAGTGCTGGGCGCGCTGCAGCGCATGGGCCTCAACCCGCCGCCGGCGATCCTGGTCAAGCCCGAGGACGCGCTGTCGTCGGTGCGCAGCGCCATCCTGCTCGGCGCGGTGGTGCCGGAACTGCGCCAGCAGACCGATAGCCTGCTTGCCGATCTCAAGGAACAGACCAGGATTACGGCGTCGATCGAGGCCGAACGGGCGCGGCTGACGGCGGCGGTCGGCGACCAGACGGCGGAAAAGAAGCGGCTCGGCATGCTGCTGGAGGCCAAGCAGAAGCTCGAAGCCGACACGCAAACGCAAATGGCCGCGGAAAAGCAGCGATCCGAAGCGCTGGCGGCCAAGGCCGGCAGCCTGAAAGAGTTGATCGCCTCGCTCGAAGCGCAGGCCGACAAGAGCCGCAAGGCCGCCGATGCCGCCAAGGCCGCTGAGCAGAAGACGGCGGATGGCGACAAGACATCCGCGCCGGCGGAACTGGCGTCGCTGCCCGTTCCGGAAAGCAACCAACTTGCCGCCGCGGTGCCCTTTTCGGCGCTGCAGGGACAGATCGCACTGCCGGTGACCGGCCGCATCAAGCGGCGATTCGGCGCCGACGACGGTAACGGCGCGGTGATGCTAGGCGACATGGTTGCGACACAATCGGGAGCCATCGTTACCGCGCCGGCAGATGGAAATGTGCTTTATGCGGGGCCGTTTCGCTCTTATGGTCAACTCTTGATCCTGAACGCAGGCGACGGCTATCATGTCGTTTTGGCGGGGATGAGCAGAATCAGCGTCGCGACCGGTCAATCAGTGCTTGCAGGAGAGCCGATCGGTGCGATGGGAGAGGCCCGGGTGGCGAGCACCTCGGTTTCGAAGAATGGAAATGCCACGCCGGAACTCTATGTCGAGTTCCGCAAGGATGGAAAACCCGTCGATCCGGCCCCATGGTGGGCGGACCGTTTTTCTGGAAGGACGTGAATAATGCGGAAACTGTCGCTTCTGTTTGCCGGTGCGCTGATGGGCGCGTCCGCCATGAGCCTGGTCTATGGCGCACCCGGCTCGGCGGCGAACGCTGCAGGGTCGGAGACCTACAAGCAACTGGCGATCTTCGGCGATATCTTCGAGCGCGTGCGGGCACAGTATGTGACGCCGCCCGACGACAAGTCGCTGGTCGAGAATGCCATCAACGGCATGCTGGCTTCGCTTGACCCGCACTCCTCCTACATGAATGCCGAGCAGGCGCAGGATATGCGCGTCCAGACCAAGGGCGAGTTCGGCGGCCTCGGCATCGAAGTCACCATGGAGAACGATCTGGTCAAGGTGATCACGCCGATCGACGACACGCCGGCTGCCAAGGCAGGCGTGCTGGCCGGCGACTACATCGCCAAGATCGACGGCGAAGAGGTTCGCGGCCTGACCCTCAACGATGCGGTCGACAAGATGCGCGGCCTGGTCAACACGCCGATCAAGCTGACCATCCTGCGCCAGGGCGCCGACAAGCCGATCGAACTGACGGTCGTGCGCGACATCATCAAGGTCAAGGCGGTCAAGTTCCGGGTCGAGAACGACATCGGCTACATGAAGATCACCTCCTTCACCGAAAAGACCTACGACGACCTCGAGAACGCCATCGACACCATCAAGAAGCAGATTCCCGACGACAAGCTGAAGGGCTACGTTCTGGATCTCCGCCTCAATCCGGGTGGCCTGCTCGACCAGGCGGTGAGCGTGTCCGATGCCTTCCTCAACCGCGGCGAGATCGTCTCGACGCGCGGCCGCGACCCCAAGGACGTCACCCGCTTCGACGCCAAGCCCAAGCAGGTCGACGACATCAACGGCAAGCCGATGATCGTCCTGGTCAATGGCGGTTCGGCCAGTGCCTCGGAAATCGTCGCCGGCGCGCTGCAGGACCTGCGCCGCGTCACGGTGGTCGGCACGCAGTCCTTCGGCAAGGGTTCGGTGCAGACCATCATTCCGCTCGGCGAGAATGGTGCGCTCAGGCTGACGACGGCGCTCTATTACACGCCGTCCGGCAAGTCGATCCAGGGCAAGGGCATCACGCCCGACATCAAGGTCGAACAGCCACTGCCGCCGGAACTGCAGGGCAGGGATCTGACGCGTGGCGAATCCGATCTCAAGGGCCATATCAAGGGCGCCGACGAGAGCACGACGGGTTCGGGCTCTGCGGCCTATGTGCCGCCGGATCCGAAAGACGATCTGCAGCTCATCTATGCCGAGCAGCTGCTGCGTGGCCAGAAGACCGATCCGTCCTTCCCGCCCAATCCGCAAAAGGCGGTTCTCAACCAGTAGGGATCTGGAGCGGCGCACGCGCCGCTCCATCTTTCTGTTTGAGCATGATGGAAGCAATGCGATGCTGCCGGGACCGAAAGGTTCCGGCAGTTTGATTCGGGGGCGAGGCAAAGCTCCCAAGGCATGGCGCGGGGGTGCGCCGGGATTGATGAATTCGCGCATGCCGTTTCGAAGTGGCTTCGCCTTCGGAGCCATGCGCCCGGGGATTACGCTTGACTGATATCGGCAAGGACATCGAACGCCCGCTCGGACAGGCAGTCCGGCCGCCGCGCGCCGCCGGCAAGCTCAGCGGCGGTGCGATCATGGCGACAGTGGCCGTGCTGGTGGTGGCAGGCATCTCCGGCGCGATCGCGCTCAGGGAAAAGCCGTTTCGTAAGCCGCAAGAGGTTGCCGTTTCAACGCTGAAAGTGACCGCGGCGGCCGAACCTGCCGCCGCGCCGCCTGCATTGGCCCCGGCGGCACCGAAGCCGGAGGCGCCGGTCAAATCAGGTGGGCCGCAGATCATCCATGTGCAGACGGAGGAGGGCGATGGGCCGCCCAAGGCAGCGATCGTCATTCGCGACCCGTCGACCGTCGGCCAGAACCTGAAGGTCGCGCATATTCCCGACAAGGCGCTGATCGAGGCCAGCGAGACCGGGCCGTTGCCGGTGCGCGCCGCCGATGGCAGGCGGCCGTTCGACGTCTATGCGCGGCCCTGGTC
>NZ_RZQA01000253.1:0-7463 GCF_004022915.1 Mesorhizobium sp. M7A.F.Ca.US.006.04.2.1 | reverse complement strand
AAACTGGCAATGCGGCGGCGGCACCGTCTGCACGCCGCTGGCCACTGCTTCGGGCGTGCGCACCAAACTGGCGCAGTGCCTGCTGCCAAAGGACAGCGCTGACATGTTTTCCGGGCATCCTTGTCTGACCGGCTCGATCGCCAGCAATGCGGAGCAGCCTTTCAACGACCGCTACAGCATATCAGGCCAGTTCGCGGCCTTCGCTCCTGACGTTTCGCGCACCGCCTATACCTGCCGGCCACCGAAGATCGGCGTGCCTGGCGGGATCGCTTATCGCGGTTGCAACGACAAGGACCGTGTCTTCGCGGCTTTCAAGGCCGGCAAGCCGATGCCGAACGAGATCTGCGGGCTGGTCGGCGGCAAGAAATTTGACATCTGCGTGGCCACCAACAATTTCGACCAATGCCTTGGCGGCGCCGTCAATCGCGGCAACCGGCCGGCCTGTTCGGCCGATCATTTCTGCCGCGAGGACTATATGTGCCAGTCGCTGCCGCCGGACACGCCGGGCATCGGCAAAGTGAAAGGCATCGGCTTCTGCTCGCCGACCTATTTCATCTTCCAGATGCGCATCGACAACCACGCAACGCCATGGGGCAGCCCTGTCCGTGCCACGATGGGAGCGGAGTTCGGGGCGGCGGAAGAGGAGTGAGTTGCCGGCGCCTCACAGCGGGATGTTGTCGTGCTTCTTCCAGGGGTTCTGCATGTCCTTGTTGCGCAGCATGCGCAGCGCCCGGGCGATGCGGCGGCGGGTCGAATGCGGCATGATCACCTCATCGACATAGCCGCGCTCGGCGGCGACGAAGGGTGACAGGAAGCGATCCTCGTAAGCCTTTGTATGAGCTGCGATCTTTTCGGCGTCACCGATGTCCTTGCGGTAGATGATCTCGACCGCGCCTCTGGCGCCCATCACCGCGATCTGCGCCGTTGGCCAGGCATAATTCATGTCGCCGCGCAGATGTTTTGAGGCCATCACGTCATAGGCGCCGCCATAGGCTTTGCGGGTGATGACGGTGATCTTCGGCACAGTGGCCTCGGCATAGGCGAACAGCAGTTTCGCGCCATGCTTGATCAGCCCGCCATACTCCTGCGCTGTGCCGGGCAGGAAGCCGGGGACATCGACGAAGGTGACGATCGGGATCGAAAAACAGTCGCAGAAGCGCACGAAGCGCGCCGCCTTGCGGCTGGCATCGGAATCGAGCACGCCGGCCAGCACCATCGGCTGGTTGGCGACGAAGCCCACCGTGCGGCCCTCGACGCGTCCAAAGCCGGTGACGATGTTTTTCGCGAAATTCTGCTGGATCTCGAAGAAGTCGCCTTCGTCGGCGACCTTCAGGATCAGCTCCTTGATGTCGTAGGGCTTGTTGGCGTTGTCGGGGACCAGCCGGTCGAGCGACAAATCATGGTCGGTGACCGACTGGTAGCATTCGATCTCGGGAAGCTCCGATGTGTTGGAAGCCGGCAGCAGGTCGACCAGCCGGCGCATCTGCAGCAGCGCCTCGACGTCATTGTCATAGGCTCCGTCGGCGATCGACGATTTCGTTGTGTGGACGGAGGCGCCGCCGAGACTCTCGGCGGTCACCGTCTCGTTGGTCACGGTCTTCACCACATCCGGCCCGGTGACGAACATGTAGGAGGTGTCGCGCACCATGAAGATGAAATCGGTCATGGCAGGCGAATAGACGTCGCCGCCGGCGCACGGTCCCATGATCACGGAAATCTGCGGGATGACGCCTGAGGCCAGCACGTTGCGCTGAAAGATCTCGGCATAGCCGCCGAGTGCTGCCACGCCTTCCTGGATGCGCGCGCCGCCGGCATCGTAGAGGCCGATGATCGGCGCCCGGTTGCGCAGCGCCATCTCCTGCACCTTGATGACCTTCTCGGCATGCGCTTCCGACAGCGAGCCGCCGAACACGGTGAAATCCTTGGCGAAGAGGTAGACCGGGCGGCCGTTGACGGTGCCCCAGCCGGTAACGACGCCGTCGCCCGCGATCTTGGTCTTTTCCATACCGAAATCGGTCGAGCGGTGCTCGACATACATGTCGAACTCCTCGAACGAGCCCTCGTCGAGAAACACCTCGATGCGTTCGCGCGCGGTGAGCTTGCCCTTCTTGTGCTGGGCGTCGATGCGCGCTTGGCCGCCGCCCATGCGGGCGATCTCGCGGCGGCGCTCGAGTTCCTTCAGCACGTCCTTCATCGATTACCTCCCAAGCCAGCGGCATTTCGTGGTAATCGTGCCGGCAAGCGAGCGCAAGCGCCGCTTGCTCCGTCGATTTTGCTGCGCTGCAACATGAGCCCCCTTGCATTTGGTGGCGAACTGGGCCATATGCGGCGGCATAGGCGCTTGGGCCGGGACTTATCCGGCCTTCTCGACGAATGAGACTGGTTGCGTCTGTTTTCCCTCTTTCCGGTATATCGGCCCTTTTTCCGGTAAATCACAAAGCGGCGAAAAAGCCCCGTGGCATGATGCCTGCGGGCACGACAGCGCAGCCGAGTGGACGAACCCGTCCGCCCGCCTTGTCGTTTCATGAAAATTTGTTCGACGGCAGGTTGCGCCCTGCCGCCATCGATGTTTGCGGCCAGAAGCCGCGTGAAAGAAGATTATTTTGACCAACGAAAACACTTTGCCCGGTAGCAACACTGCGGAACTCACCGGTTTCGCGGCACTGGGTATTACGGGCGCGCTGCTCAAGGCCACCCACAACGCCGGCTTCACCGAGCCGAAGCCTATCCAGGCGCAGGCTATCCCGCCGCAGATGGAAGGCCGTGACATTTTCGGCATCGCCCAGACCGGCTCCGGCAAGACCGCGGCCTTCGCTCTGCCGATCCTGTCGAAGATCATCGCACTCGGCACCAAGCGCCGGCCGAAGACGGCGCGTGCGCTTATCCTGGCGCCGACGCGCGAACTCGCCGTGCAGATCGAGGATACGATCAAGATCCTCGCCAAGGGCGCGCATGTCTCGACCGCGCTCGTGCTTGGCGGCGTCTCGCGCTTCAGCCAGGTGAAGAAGGTTGCGCCCGGCGTCGATATCCTGATCGCAACGCCCGGCCGGTTGACCGACCTGGTGCGTGAGGGCGACCTCATACTTGCCGACACCAAATGGCTGGTGCTCGACGAGGGCGACCGCATGCTCGACATGGGCTTCATCAACGACGTCAAGCGCATCGCCAAGGCGACCGCGCCCGATCGTCAGACGGTGCTGTTCTCGGCGACCATGCCCAATGAAATCGCCGAATTGGCCAAGGGCCTGCTGAAGAACCCGATCCGCGTCGAAGTCGCGCCGCAAAGCACGGCAGCGGCCGAGATCGTGCAAGGCGTCGTCTTTGCCCGCACCAAGCAGAAGCGCCAGGTGCTGTCGACGATGCTCGCCGATGAGGCGATGAAGTCCGTCATCATCTTCTCGCGCACCAAGCATGGTGCCGACAGGGTGACCAAGGACCTCGAGCGCGATGGCTTCAAGGCCGCCGTCATTCACGGCAACAAGTCGCAGAACGCCCGCCAGAAAGCGCTGAACGATTTCCGCGACGGCTCGGTGCGCATTCTGGTGGCGACCGACATCGCGGCGCGCGGCATCGACGTACCCGGCATCAGCCATGTCGTGAATTTCGATCTGCCGGATGAAGCCGAGAGCTACGTCCACCGCATCGGCCGTACCGGCCGCAACGGCATGGACGGCATCGCGATCACGCTTTGCGATCCTTCCGAGAACAGCAAGCTGCGCCAGGTCGAGCGCATCATCCGCACCAAGCTGCCGATCGTTGCCGACCATCTCGGCAGCCCCGATCCGCTGCGCAATCCGGCTGAAAAGAACGAGCGTTTCGAGCCGGCCAATGACCGCAACGACCGCAATGGCCGTCGCGACGGCAGGCGGCCCGGTGGCGAGAACAAGGGCAACGGCTTTGGCAAGAAGCGCTTCGGCGACAAGCCGGCCTTCGCCGGCGAGCGCAAGCCGGACGGCGCCAAGCCGGCCTTCAAGGGCAACAACAAGCGCCGCTTCGGCGGTAAGCGTCCGGCTGCGCGGGCCGCGTAAGCCAGACCGCGCTGTAGTCAGTCAAGCTTCGGCTGGCTGATTGCCGAGACGAAACAAGAAAAGGGCGGCCGAAGCGATGCTTCGGTCGCCCTTTTTCGTCGGCCTACTTCACCACCGCTTCGATCCAGACGGCGATCCTTTGCGCCAGAAACGCCGTGGTCGATGGCGACAGTGCGTCGCCGGCAATGACGTGATTGTCCGGGTCGCCAGTGTCGTCGACCGGAACCAGTTCATGCGGCGCGCCCCAGCGCCCGGCAATCTCGCGGCTGCGGTCGGCCCGCACCACTTTGTCCGAATCAGAAAAGATGAACAAAGCAGGGACGGTCGCCTTCTCCACCGGCGCGCCATAGGCAAGCTCGGTCAGCGCCTGCATCGGCAAGGTTGCTTCGATCGGATAGCGGGTGGTCCAGAATTTTTCATTCAGCGCGTTGCGCGGCACGAAGCTATGTTCCTTGCCGGCGACCAGCCTGGCGATTTGTTTGCCCCACGGCATGGTCAGGATCCCGGCGCCCGAAGTCTTGACCCCGAAGTTCGGGGAGATGAACGCAATCGCCGCCACCCCGTCCGACGCACCGGGCTGCGTTGCCGCCCAGACCGCCAGCGAGCCGCCGGTCGAAGTCGAGATGACGATCACCTTGTCGCCGATCGCCCGGCCGATGGCGAGCGCCTCCTCATAGTCGTTGATCCAGGCATTGATGCTGCCTTGCGTCATCGCCGCGCCATCCTGCCCATGACCGGTAAGCCGTGTGTAGAAGAGATTGGCGTCAAGCTGTTCCGCCACTTCGTCAGGCAGCGGGCGGACCTCGCCCTTCGATGCGGAAAAGCCGTGGATGTAGACGATCGATAGCGGGGTCCTGGCATGCACCAACGGATCGGCCCAGACGATCTCCTTCTCCAGCCCGTCTCGGATTCCGGGGATGGCGGCTTCCGCCTTTGCCACATAGGCCTGCGGATCGTCGCCGATGAGCGAGGGATCGAAACGGATCGTGGTGTCGACGCGAACGCGCGGGCCGAACACGAAGGCCAGTGCGAGAACGGCAATAAGGCCCAGCACAGCAAGCACGATCGTCGCCCCATCGCAGACTCCACGCGGCACTTGTCTCAACCATGGCGACGGCGGCCCGAAAACGGGGAGCCTGCCAATTTCGCAGGCGTCCTATTCGATCGGCGGCTTGCGGTCGTAATGCAGAGGCCGCGCCTTCCAACTGGTCATCAGGCTGATAAACCCTCTGCACAGCGGCCTCGGCAGCAGGGCGAGCAGTTTCAGCGGCCAGCTTGTCCGGCGCGGGAAATGGACTTCGAAGCCGCCCGATTTGATGCCCCGCGCCATGCGGCGCGACGCACGGCTGACCGGCATCAGTCCCGGCATCGGCAGCATGTTCTTCTCAGTCAGCGGGGTGTCGATGAAGCCAGGATTGAACACCTGGATACGCACGTTCATCTTGTCGAAATCATACTTCAGCGACTCGGCCAGGATGTTGATGGCCGCCTTGGTGCCGCCATAGGCGGCCGTTGTCGGCCAGCCGAAATAGGACGTCACGGAGCCGACCAGCACGACATGGCCGCGCGCCCGCACACGCATGCGTTCGACCGCGGGCACGAGACCGTTGATGATGCCGAAATAATTGACCTCGAAGGACCGGCGAAAGTCGTTGACGACAAGATTCTCCCCCGGCGTCGAAATGTAATTCCCAGCATTGAAGATGGCGAGCACGATGGGACCGAGCTCCTTCTCGATCGCAGCGACGGTCCTTGCCATGCGCGGCTCGTCGGTGACGTCGCAGGGAAAGGCCGTGACGCTGCCCGGCATCTGCGCGGTCTCGACGACAAGCGTGTCGATCGGATCGTCGTCGAGCGCCGTCACCGCGACGGCATAGCCCTGGGAAGCAAGATCCCTGGCCAGGGCACGGCCGATGCCGCTCGATCCGCCCGTGATCCAGGCGACGCCGTGCTTCGGGTTGGCCCGGTAGAGTGTCATGCTGCGCCCTGTCGACTTGTTGGTGCTTTGCTCTAGCGATGAAGAAATCGAATGAAAAGCTGCTTTTCAACGTCAGCCGGAAAATGAGCTGTGGCGCAAGAGGTCGGTTTCGGGAAGCGCTGACGCAACTACAGTACCGCAAATGCGACTGGACCAGACAAATTCTTGCCTTGAAACTGCAGCTTCGGGTTTCTAGGGTTTCGGCGCACCTACACAAGGAATCCTGAATGCCCCGTTCTGTGATCGACGCGATCGGCAACACGCCTTTGATCCGCCTCAACAAAGCTTCGGAACAAACCGGTTGCGAGATCCTGGGCAAGGCCGAATTCATGAATCCGGGCCAGTCGGTCAAGGATCGCGCCGGCCTGTTCATCATCCGCGATGCCGAGCAGCGTGGGCTGCTGAGACCCGGCGGTGTCGTCGTCGAGGGAACGGCGGGCAACACCGGCATCGGGCTGACGCTGGTCGCCAAGGCGCTCGGCTATCGCACCGTCATCGTCATTCCCGACACACAGAGCCAGGAGAAGAAGGACACGATCAAGCTGCTCGGTGCCGAACTGATCGAAGTGCCTGCCGTGCCCTACAAGAACCCCAACAATTATGTGAAACTGTCGGGGCGGCTGGCCGAGCAACTGGCGCGGACCGAGCCGAACGGCGCCATCTGGGCCAACCAGTTCGACAATGTTGCCAACCGTGACGGCCATATCCGCACCACAGCGGAGGAAATCTGGAGCCAGACCGGGGGCAAGGTCGATGGCTTTGTCTCGGCGGTCGGTTCCGGCGGCACGCTGGCCGGCGTCGCCTTTGGGCTGAAGGCGAAAAGCAAGGATGTGAAGATCGCGCTGGCCGACCCTCTGGGGGCCGCGCTCTACTCCTTCTACACCAGCGGCGAGCTGAAGTCCGAAGGCAGCTCGATCACCGAAGGCATCGGGCAGGGGCGCATCACCGCCAATCTCGAAGGGTTCACGCCGGACTTTTCCTTCCAGATCCCCGATGAGGATGCGCTGCCGATCGTCTTCGACCTGATCCAGGAAGAGGGGCTTTGCGTCGGTGGCTCGACCGGCATCAACATTGCCGGCGCGATCCGCCTGGCCAGGGAATTGGGTCCCGGCCACACCATCGTGACCATTCTTTGTGACTACGGCACGCGCTATCAGTCAAAACTGTTCAACCCGGAATTCCTGCGCGAGAAGCAACTGCCGGTGCCAGGCTGGATGGAGCTGAAGAGCACAATTTCGGTGCCGTTCGAAAAGGTCGCGTGATGGCAAACAGGACGGATGCCCTGTTTCGCGACGACGCCTATCTGCGCACGGCGGATGCGAAGATCGTTGCCGTCAACGATCGCGGCGGCATCATCCTCGACCGGACGATCTTCTACGCCACTTCGGGCGGCCAACCGGGCGATACCGGTTATCTCGAACGCGCGGACGGCAGCCGCATCGCCATTGCCGCTACCC
>NZ_RZQA01000252.1:0-7476 GCF_004022915.1 Mesorhizobium sp. M7A.F.Ca.US.006.04.2.1 | reverse complement strand
GCCTCGGCCGCCCTGTTCTTGGCTTCCCATTCGGCTTCGATGTCGCCAGGAGATCGGTAGGCCTCCATGATGCCGGCAAGCCCGCCGGAGATCATGCGGCTGAAGAAGCCGCCGATTTCCGGATCGGCATGTTCGAGGAAGGCGTCATGGCGCAGCGCCACGTCGCGCGTCGGTGCTTCGTAGCCGGCCGAGCACATGACGAAATTGGCGATCGCCTTGACGAACAGCTCGTTCCAGGACGGATCGTTTTGTCCTTGAGCAGTCCGCTCGTTGATCTTGAGCAGCACCTCGGCCTCGGCGCGCGTGATGGCGATGTTGCCGTCGCCGCCATGGGCATGGAGGATCCGGCGCAAAAGCTCGACCTCCGCCTGCGCGACGAGGCCCGGAGCCAGCACGCCGCCGAGCATCAGCGGCCCCTTGCCGTCAATGACGGCATGCGCCACCTGCTCCAGCGCATACACACAAAGCTGGGCCGGCGACGATTTCGCCTGTTCCAGCACATGCACCAGCAATTCGAGTTCGGTCCGGCTGTCGACCATGCCGTCGCGCGAGATCGTGCGGATCAGCCAGTCGGCATTGTCCTGCGAGATATAGCCCGACGGCTTTTCCTGGTGGACGATATAGTCGGTGACCGCCTCAATGAAGAAGGGCGGCCATTCCTGGCATTTGTCCTTCGCCGTGGCATCGAGCGCGAACAGCGCCTCGGCCTCGCCACGCGTCACGACGCCGTCGCCGAACACTTCATGGCGCAACATCGCCACGTCCTCCGCGGCGATGCGGCTTTTCGAGGTCAGCCCGGCCACCGGCGCGCTCATGATCAATTCGCCCATTTGTCGTCCCCGTCCGCCGTCGCCAAGCGCCGGCCCGATAGCGTCATACAAGCCAACATATCAGCAGTGTCTTGAAAAACCGGCAAACGGCGTGGTTAGTGAAGACTTGTCGCCAACGCATGTCGCCTGACAGCGTGCCGCGGTTTGAAGAACGACATGCACGCGCTTTAGATGTTGCTGACAGGTGACAAGCCGTCGCGCGCAAGCTATGGATGGCGCGTCGAGGACTCAGGGTCTTGAGTCCTACCTGTTTGCGGGAGAGAACAGCGAGAGCTGTCGCCGAAGGGGAAATCGCCCGAAATCTCTCAGGCAAAAGAACCGTAGACGGGAAAGACACTCTGGAAAGTCGGGGCTTGCCCCCGCGCCGAAGGTGTAAGCGCCGCTGACAGAGTTCCGGCTGCGCGAGTCTCTCAGGCTTCAGACAGAGGGGCACGGACTGGTCGCCATTCGCGACCGATTGCGTGCGACTCTGGAGACGACATGACGGGCGACGACACAAAACACCTTCCCCTTGAAGATATCCATATGGCCGCCGGTGCGCGCTTCGGCGCCTTTGCCGGCTGGTCGATGCCGCTGACCTATCCGGCCGGCGTCATGAAGGAACACCTTCACACCCGCGAGCAGGCCGGCCTGTTCGACATCTCGCATATGAAGCTGTTCGAGGTCAGCGGACCGGAAGCGGCGGCACTGCTCAACCGTGCCTGCCCACTGGATGCCGGCGCGCTCGAAATCTCGCAATCCAAACTGTCCTTTTTCCTCAACGAAGCAGGCGGCATCCTCGACGACCTGATCGTCACCAGGCTTGGCGATGCCAGGTTCATGGTGGTCGCCAATGCCGGCAACGCCGTAGGCGACGAAAAGCATTTGCGTGCACTTGCCGCGGATTTCGACGCCAGGATCGAGCCGCTCGACCGCGTCTTCCTGGCCATCCAGGGTCCTGAAGCCTGGGCCGCCCTTTCCCGCGCCGGCATCGAGACCGGCTCGCTGCTGTTCATGCATGGGGTCGAACCGCGCAAGAACTGGTTCATGAGCCGGTCGGGCTATACCGGCGAGGACGGGTTCGAGATCGGCTTGCCGGAGGCCGATGCACGCGACCTCGTCGCGAAGCTGCTCGGAGACGAGCGCGTGCTGTGGATCGGCCTGGCCGCGCGCGACAGCCTGCGCCTGGAGGCCGGTCTCTGCCTGCATGGCCAGGACATCACACCGGAAACCGACCCGGCCAGCGCCGCCTTGATGTGGGCAATCCCAAAGGACATCCGCGCTTCCGGCACTTTCATCGGCGCCGATGCGCTCCGCGCCGCGGTGGAACGAGGACCCGCGCAAAAGCGCGTCGGTTTGAAGCCGGAAGGCCGCCAACCGGTGCGTGGCGGTGCCGCGCTCTTCGACGCCGACGGCAACCCGGCCGGCCATGTCACGTCGGGCGGCTTCGGCCCCTCGGCCGGCCATCCGGTCGCCATGGGCTATGTCTCGACACCTCTGGCAAAGCCCGGAATTCGGGTTTTCGCCGATGTGCGCGGCACGAAAATCCCAGTCGATATCAGCTCCCTGCCCTTCACACCGCATCGCTACCGAAAAGGATGATCTCAATGGCAACAACCTATTTCACATCAGATCACGAGTGGCTCCGCGTCGAGGGCGGCATCGCCACGGTCGGCATCACTGATTACGCGCAGGAGCAGCTCGGCGACCTCGTCTTCGTCGAACTGCCGGAGACGGGAAAGAAATTGACCAAGGGCGACACCGCCGTCGTGGTCGAATCCGTCAAGGCGGCGTCCGATGTCTATGCACCAGTCGACGGCGAGATCACCGAGGCCAACGGCACGCTGTCGTCGGATCCGTCACTGGTCAATTCGGCCGCAACAGGGGCCGGCTGGCTGTGGAAGATGAAGCTTGCCGACGAAAGCCAGCTCGCCGGTCTCATGGATGAGGCCGCCTACAAAGCCCATATCGGTTGATATCAGGACTTATTGAGATGACCGCAGCACCCTACCCCTTCTCGGCCCGCCATATCGGTCCCGGCCTCAACGATACCAGAGCCATGCTGGCCGCCATCGGCGTGCCCTCGATCGAGACGCTGATCAGCCAGTCCGTCCCGAAGTCGATCCGGCTCGATCGGCCGCTTGCCCTGCCGGCACCAGCGAGCGAGGCGGAAGCGCTGGCTGAGCTTTCGGCTGTCATGGCCGGGAATACGGTGCTGAAGAGCTTCATCGGCGCCGGTTATCACGGCGTCCATGTGCCGCCGGTTATCCAGCGCAATCTGTTCGAGAACCCGGCCTGGTATACGGCCTACACGCCCTATCAGGCCGAGATCAGCCAGGGCCGGTTGGAAATGCTGTTCAACTTCCAGACCCTGGTCACCGAACTGACCGGCCTGCCGGTGGCATCGGCGTCGCTGCTGGATGAAGCAACCGCCGTGGCCGAGGCGGTCGGCATTGCGCTGCGCCATCACCGCGACAAGCGCACCAAGGTAGCACTTGCCGGCACGCCGCACCCGCAGACGCTGGACGTGGTGCGCACCCGCGCCGAGCCGCTCGGCATCGAGATCGATGGCGAGACGATCGACGACAACACCGCCGCCCTGCTTGTCTCCTGGCCGGATACATTTGGCGTCTATGGCGACCACAAGGCAGCGATCGACAAGGCACACGCGACCGGCGCCCTCGTCGTCTTCATCGCCGACCCGCTCGGCCTGACGCTGACCGACGCGCCGGCCAAGCTTGGCGCCGACATCGCCGTCGGCCCGATGCAGCGCTTTGGCGTGCCGATGGGCTTTGGCGGCCCGCACGCGGCCTATTGCGCCGTCTCCGACAGGCTGACGCGGCTGATGCCTGGCCGCCTGGTCGGCCAGTCCACCGACAGCAAGGGCCGGCCCGGATACCGGCTTGCCTTGCAGACGCGTGAACAGCATATCCGCCGCGACAAGGCGACCTCCAACATCTGCACCGCGCAGGCGCTGCTCGCCAATATGGCGACCGCCTATGCCATCTGGCACGGCCCCGCCGGGCTGCAGGCGATTGCCGGGCGCATCCACACGTTGGCCAATCGTCTTGCCGCCGGGCTCAAAGCAGCAAACATCTCCGTGCTCGGGTCAAGCCGCTTCGACACGGTGACGGCCGAGGTGAAGGGCAAGGCAGCTTCGATCGCCGCCGCCGCTGAAAAGGGCGGCAGATTGCTGCGTGCCGTCGATGCCGACCACATCGGCATCGCCTTCGACGAAACCTCCACCGAGGCCGATCTCGACGCAATCGCGGCCCTGTTCGGCGCCAAGGCTGGTGCCTCCGCCGACAGCACGGTGCCCGGCAAGCCGCGCGGCAAGGAGTTCCTGACCCAGCCTGTTTTCCACGAAAACAAGTCGGAAACCGAGATGATGCGCTTCCTGCGCCGGCTGGCCGACAAGGACCTGGCGCTCGACCGCGCCATGATCCCGCTGGGATCCTGCACCATGAAGCTCAACGCCGCCGCCGAGATGATGCCGGTGAGCTGGCCGAGCATTGCCAATCTGCACCCTTTCGCCCCGGCCGCGCACTCGGCAGGCTACCGTGCCATGATCGGCGAGCTGGAGGGCTGGCTGTCGGAGATCACCGGCTTCGACGCCGTCACCTTGCAGCCCAATGCCGGCAGCCAGGGCGAATATGCCGGACTGCTCGCCATCCGCGGCTATCACCGCTCGCGCGGCGACAACCACCGCACCGTCTGCCTGATCCCCTCCTCGGCGCATGGCACCAATCCCGCGAGCGCGGCGATGGCCGGCATGAGCGTCGTCGTCGTGCGCTGCACCGAAGACGGCAACATCGACATGGACGACATGAAGGCCAAGGCGACTGAGCATGCGCAAAATCTCGCAGCGCTGATGTTCACCTATCCCTCGACGCATGGCGTGTTCGAGGAAGGCGCACGCGATCTCTGCGCGCTGATCCATGAGCATGGCGGCCAGGTCTATTTCGACGGTGCCAACCTCAACGCGCTGGTCGGGCTTGCCCGTCCCGGCGACATCGGCGCCGATGTCTGCCACATGAACCTGCACAAGACCTTCTGCATTCCGCATGGCGGCGGCGGACCCGGCATCGGGCCGATCGGCGTCAAGGCGCATTTGAAGCCGTATTTGCCCGGCCATGTCACCGAAGGCTCGGCGCACGCCGTCTCCGCCGCCCCCTTCGGCAGCGCCTCGATCCTGCCGATCACCTGGATGTATATCCGCATGATGGGCGCCTCGGGCCTGAAGCAGGCGACCGAAACGGCGATCCTTTCCGCCAACTACATCGCGACGCGGCTCAGTGCGCATTTCCCGGTGCTCTACAAGGGCAGGCAGGGACGCGTCGCGCATGAATGCATCCTCGACACCCGTGTGCTCAAGGAGAGTGCAGGCATCAGTGTCGACGATGTCGCCAAGCGGCTGATCGATTATGGTTTTCACGCGCCGACCATGTCGTTCCCGGTCGCCGGCACGCTGATGGTGGAGCCGACCGAGTCCGAGCCCAAGCGGGAAATCGATCGCTTCTGCGAGGCCATGATCGCCATATCGGCAGAGGCAGCAAAAGTCGCCAGGGGCGAATGGCCTTTGGCCGACAATCCGCTGGTCAACGCGCCGCACACCGCCGCCGAGGCGCTGGCCGGCCAGTGGAACCATCCCTACTCGCGCCTGGAAGCGGCCTATCCGGCCGGCGACGCCGACACGGCAGCCAAGTACTGGCCTCCGGTGTCACGCATCGACAATGTCGCCGGCGACCGCAACCTGGTCTGCTCGTGCCCGCCGCTGTCCGACTATCTGGGGGCCGCGGAGTAATTTACGCTGAGCGCAAGGCCGGCTTGATCGGCTCGGCCTTGCCCATCCTCTTGCGGCTGATGACGCAATTTCGTCCGGCGCGTTTGGCGGCATAGAGCGCCGCGTCTGCCTCGGTGAGCACGTTGTCGAGGCTGCTGCCGCTTGCCTCGCCAAAGCCGATGCCGCCGCTGACCGTGCTGCGCAATTTGCCGAGCTGGGTGGGGACGATTTCGGCGCCGAAAGCCACGCCGATCTTGCTGGCGAGATCGTAGGCCTTTTCGTCCGTCATCCGCGACATGACGACTGCGAACTCCTCGCCGCCAAGGCGAAAAGCGTCGACGCCGGGCCGGGCATATTTCTTGATGACGGCGGCAAAACGGCACAAGACCTGATCTCCAACCGGGTGACCGTAGACATCGTTCGTCCGCTTGAAGTGGTCTAGGTCGAACATGACGATGGACATGAATGGACCGAAACTCCGCTCGCCGTAAAGCGACGTCAATGCCCGGCGGTTCAGCAACCCTGTCAGCGGGTCGGTCATGGTCTCGGCCTTGAGCTCGATCTGCGCCTGCAGATGATGGAGGGAGAGCGTCAATGCTCCGAGCCCGGTCATGCAGGCCACCGCCACGACGGAATTCAATCGTTCGGCCCAATTGTCGGGCGCAACCGCGAGCGTCCATTGCCCCTTGGTCAGCAGAACCACGCCGCAAAGCGCAAACGACATCGCGCAGGTGCCGCTCAGAAACGAAACCACCAGCAGGATGCGGCGATCGTGACTGCCGTTGATCCAGAACATGGCGCCGATCGCCGACAGCAGCGCCGTCACCGTGGTGTAGGTGATGATGAAGCCAACGCCGTCAAAGCCAAGGAAAGTGACAGCGGCACAGATAGTCATGGCGGCAAGCGCCGGTGCAACGGCGCGCCTGTAGCCGGGCACGCCGAGATATTGCATGGCCGACAAGCAGAGGATCAGGAACCCCAGGCTGAGCAGCGCAAGCACGATCTGGCAAAGCAGCGGATCGGGGTCCTTGGTGTACCGCCAGAACAGGATCACATGCGCGACGAGCACCAGAATTCCGCACGCCACCGTCAGCACGAAACCTGCCTTGGGCGCGGTGAACCAGATCGCAAACATGGTGACGCTGAGGCATATGCCCGACAGCGCGGCTGCGAGCAGGAGCGAACTGAAGTCCAGCATATCGGGCAAGGGCCTCTCGAGCGTCGGCGGTTGCGCTGCATTCTAGGTCAGCGGCTGCCCCCAGATACGGGTTTTCAGGCGATCCATCGATGCAACCTGCAGATAGGGTTTACAAAGCGTCGATGGCACGTGTCCCGAAACCGGACCATTGGACGCGAGATCAACCCTTGTTCAGGAGAGCGAGGTTGGCGTTGACGACGGTGGGATCGGCCATGCCGGCCTTCGCTTCGAGCAGCAGCGCCTTGGCCTTCTTGCGATTGCCGCGCAGCAGTTGCGAATAACCCATATTGTTGACGATCTGCGGCCTGCGACCGGCGACTTTCAGAAGCTGGCCGTAGGCACGGTCGGCGAAGTCGAAGCGGCCGAGTTCATCATAGGAAGCCGCGAGCCCCATCCAGGCCTCCGCATTGTCGGCCTTCAACTCGACGGCCTTGCGGAAGTGCTTTTCGGCGAGGCCGTAATTGGCGTCGCGAAACTGCGCCTTGCCTTGCGCCAGATCGGAGGTTTCGGTGTCTTTAGCCGCCGGTTGGATGGCGGTGGTCTTGGTGGTGTCGACGCCACTCGTCGAACAGCCAGACATCATCAAGACGGCCGCCATCGTGGCCATTGCCGGGAAATTATTGTGACGCATGCCCCTGCCTCATCGCCCGATTTGCCGGGTCGTTCTTCAGGAAACACAATATATC
>NZ_RZQA01000251.1:0-7477 GCF_004022915.1 Mesorhizobium sp. M7A.F.Ca.US.006.04.2.1 | reverse complement strand
AGTCCGTGCTGGTGGTCGACCGCGGCCGGCGTCTGGGCGGTGTCTCGGTGCATACCGGGACCATCCCATCGAAAACGCTGCGCGAAACGGTGCTCAATCTCTCGGGCTGGCGCGAGCGCGGCTTCTACGGGCGTGGCTACCGCGTCAAGCAGGATATTTCGGTCGGCGATCTGGTCGAGCGCCTGCACAAGACGCTCGACCATGAGGTCGAGGTGCTGCAGCACCAGTTCATGCGCAACACGGTCAAGAGCGCTCGCGCCGCGGTGAAATTCCTTGGCCCCAACAAGGTCAGCCTGACATCAGACACCGGCGATTACAGCGAGGTCGGTTTTGCCAATGCGCTGATAGCGGTCGGCACCAGGCCGCACCGCCCGCGCGACGTGCCTTTCGACAAGACCCGCGTCTTCGACAGCGACGAGATGCTGGAGCTTGATCGCTTGCCGCGCACGCTGACCGTGATCGGCGCCGGCGTCATCGGCGTCGAATATGCGACGATCTTTTCCGCGCTCGACGTGCCGGTAACCTTGGTCGAGCCGCGCAACTCCATCCTCGATTTCGTCGACCGCGAGATCGTCGACGATTTCATCCACCAGATGCGCGATCGCGGCATGACCATCCGGCTGGGCAGCGCGGTGAAGGAGATCCGCTCCAAGCCGGACGCCGCCGAAGTGGAACTGGCCGATGGCCGCACCATCCGTTCCGAGGTTGTGCTCTACGCCGCCGGCCGCACCGGCAATGTCGGCAGCCTGGGCCTGGATGTCGTCGGCATCGACGCCGACTCCAGAGGGCGCATCAAGGTCGATCCGCAATCCTTCCAGACCAGCGTGCCCAACATCTATGCCGCCGGCGACGTCATCGGCTTTCCGAGCCTGGCCTCGACTTCGATGGAGCAGGGCAGGGTGGCCGCCTGCCATGCCTTTGGAGTGCCTTTGCCGCCGCCGCCGGAAACCTTCCCCTATGGCATCTATGCGGTGCCGGAAATCTCGACGGTCGGCCAGTCTGAAGAACAGGTGCGTGAGAGCGGTGCGGCCTACGAGGTCGGCGTGGCGCGTTTTCGCGAGACCTCGCGCGGCCACATCATGGGTGTCAACACCGGCTTCCTGAAGCTGCTGTTTTCGATCGAAACGCGCCGTCTGCTCGGCGCGCACATCATCGGCGAGGGCGCCACCGAGCTCATCCACATCGGCCAGGCGGTGATCAATCTCGGCGGCACCGTCGACTTCTTCGTCAACAACACCTTCAACTATCCAACGCTCGCCGAAGCCTACAAGATCGCCGGGCTGGATGCCTGGACCCGGATGGGAAGAGGGTAGGCCGGCTGGTCGTGGCGGCGAGCCTGTCAGCTTGCCTGCGCCACCGCCGCCGGTCCCGCCAGCCATTGCCTGACGATTGCCGCGTCGGCGCTGCCGACTTCATGACCTGATGAGACAATCCTGGCGTCGATCTCGGCGCCATGCCGACTGAGCAATGTCACCAGAGCAGGGGCGAAAGGCGCATAGGTGAGGTCGGCGGCGCCGGCGATCATCAGCACCCGCACCTTTGACAGATCCGTCGCCGGCACATCATCGAGCACCGGCATCGGTCGCAGCAGCGCGGCGCGTTCGACAAGGCCCGGATGCAGCAGCATCAGGCTCGAAACCAGATTGGCGCCGTTCGAATAGCCGAGGAAAATTGTGCGCGAGAGGTCGAGACGATGGCGTGTGGCCGCATCAGCGACGAAGCCCGCAAAGGCCTCGGTTTCGGTGCGGATGCTCGCCTGTTCGAAGCGCGTCGGCGTGATCCGCGCGAACCAGCGGAAACCATCCTCCTGGACAACGCGGCCACGCACCGCGATGAGCGTGGCACGCGGTGCGATCTCTCGCGCCAGCGGCACCAATGTCGTCTCGTCGACACCCGACCCATGCAGCAGGAAGAAGCAGTCGCCCGTTGAATCCGCCGCGCCGTAAAGCCGGTAGTGGAAGGCGAGATCACGCCGCAACGCACCATCTTGTGAGGTCTCGTCGATCATCGACCATCCTCTTGATTATATGACGTTTCGCTCAATTTGCCGGCTTCAAAACGCAATATTTTCAAGCTCCGCGAAAGTTGATTGAACCGGGCGCATTACAGTCCGTTTCTCCGCCGATAACATCCTTCGGGAGGAATCGAAGCGGTGCGCCGGGGGTCGCATTGCCGGTATGAACAACCAGCTTTGAGGCCTTTTTGTCGATGACCACCCAGATTTCCCCGGACCGCGATGCGCGTGTCCCAGACCGCGAGGCGCGTGTCCCGGACCGCACTGAGCGCGACACGCGCATCGATGTGATCCGTGCTCTCGCCTTGTTGACCATCTATGTCGACCATGTGCCGGGTACCGCCTTCGAGTATCTGACATACAAGAATTTCGGCTTTTCGGATGCGGCGGAGGTCTTCGTGCTGATCTCGGGAATCTCGGTCGCGCTCGCCTACGGCAAGAAATTCCAGCCTGGAAACCGGCTGCTGGCAACTTTGAAGATGTTGCGCCGCGCCGGTGTGCTTTATGCCACCCACATCGTCACCACCATGGTGGTGATGGCCATTTTCTGCGCTGCGGCGGTGTTTGCCAGGCGGCCGGAGCTTTTGACGATGATCAACATCGAGCCGTTGATCAAGAATACGCCGCAGGTGCTGATCGGCATCGTGACGCTCGGCCACCAGCTCGGCTACAACAACATCCTGCCCGTCTATGCGGTGCTGCTCTTGCTGGCGCCGCTGTTCCTGCTCATTGTCAGCTATCGGCCGGTCCTGGCACTGGTGGCATCCGGCGCCCTGTGGCTGGTCGCGGGGATTTATCAGATTGCTCCGCCCAACTACCCCGAGCCCGGCTTCTGGTTTCTCAACCCGCTGTCGTGGCAGTTCCTTTTCAACATCGGCCTGGCGGGCACGCTGCATGTGCGTCGCGGCGGCACCATCCCGGTCAATCGCTGGCTGGTTGGGGCGGCCTTGGCCTACACCGTTGTGGCCCTGGTCTGGGTGCACAGCCCGCTTTGGGGGCATATCTCCTGGTTTGGCCTGCCTCCGGTGCTGACCGGTTTCGACAAGACGTTCCTGTCGCTGCCGAGGCTCCTGCATATACTCGCAGTGAGCTACCTGATCGTGGCATTCCCGGCGATCTCGAATCTGTTTCGCACCGGGCGCGATCATCCGCTTGCCATATTGGGCAAACGATCGCTGCCGGTTTTCATTGCCGGCACGGTGCTTGCAATGGCGGCGCAGGTGCTGAAGCTGATCAATCCGGGCGGATTTGCCTATGACAGCCTGTTGATATCGGCCGGCATCGTCATGCAGTTCGCGCTCGCCTACTATCTCGAATGGCTATCGGGCCTTGGCTGGTCCGCCAAAAGCAGGCCGGCTCACAGCGCCGCATCGCCCGTCCATGCTGCATCCTTCGCGATGCCGGGCATGGCGACAAGAATGGGCCGTTGAGCTCAGGTGGGCGAGGGGCCGGATGAGGCCCGCACCACGAGTTCGACCGGCAGCGATTGCCGGCTGAACGAACCATCATTTTCAAGGATCGCCTTGACGGCAAGGCGGCCCATCTCGGCGATCGGCTGGACGATCGTGGTCAGCGGCGGCTTGGAAACCGCCCCTTCCGGAACACCGTCGAAGCCGACGACAGAAACATCGCCCGGTACCGCAATGTCGTGCTGCCGCAGCCAGTCCAGCGCATGGAGCGCCATCCTGTCCGACATCGCCAGGATGGCTGTCGGCGCCTCGGCACCGGCGAAAATATGTTCGAGGCCGGCCCACACGCTCTTCTCGTCATTGACGGTCTCGTAGATCGGCACACGCTCGACGTCGATGTCGACGCGGGAGAGTTCCGCGAAATAGCCACGCAAGCGGTCCCGCGTAGCGGAGTAGAGGGCCATTTCCACCTGCTCCCTTGTGGTAGGGCCGAAGCCTGCGTCGGCACAGGGCAGGGTAAGCACGGCAAAGCGGCGATGTCCGAGTTCGGTCAGGTGGCGGGCCGCCAGGCCGGCACCGGCGATGTTGTCGACGCCGATCGCCGCGACCGCATCGTCGTCGTCCGAATCGAGATCGAGCGCCACAAAGGGGAGCTTGCGTTCACGTGCCAGTTGGACCAGCTTTGAGCCGCCATCGACACAGAAAACGATGAAGCCATCGACCAGCGCACTCTGGATGTTCCACGCCAGCTGCTCGCCATTGACGGCGGAGACCAGCGAAATCCCCGCACCGGTCGCGTCACAAGCCTGCGAGATGCTGGCCATCATCACCCGGGCAAAGGGATCGTCGAAGAAATAGGAGAGGGGTTCCGCGGTCGCGACACCGATGGCATTGACCTTGCCGGCGCGCAGCAGCCGGCCCTTGGGATCCGGTCCGCCATATCCCATGGCCTCGGCTGCCGCCTTGACCCGTTCACGGACCTCCTCGCGCACGATCTCCGGACGGGCGAAGACGTTGGACGCGGTGCCGTGCGACACGCCGGCTGCCTTGGCAATGTCCGCCAGCCGGACCGGTCTTGTCTTTGCAGAGATAAGTGGCGCCATCTTCGTCTCCTGAATTCTTCCCATTTAACACTTTCGTTGGATCGGTTCAAATTTTGGCTTGATCGAGGCTTCGATAGGGCCTATGTTTGAATCGATCCAAGGAAACGCCTGCTGGCAGAATTGGATCGATTCAACATCAAGTAGGGAGTTGTGTCATGCATCCCGTCAATTTTCTGTTCGAAGACATTTACCGCAACGACTGGAGCATCTCGTCGAACACCGCGACGCAGAAGCGCCGCGGCAAAACCAGCCCATGGGTCCGCGAGTTGCGGTTCCTTGTGGAGCGCAAGCGGAGCTGATCGGGGTCGGTTTTTCGCACCTCTCGATTGGATCGATTCAAGTGCTGAAAGGAGCGCACATCATGCATCCCGTGAGCTATCTATTTGAAGACATCTATCGCAACTATTGGGGCATCGCGCCGGCTTCCGAACGGCCGGAGCGGCATCGGTTGGCAAGGCTGCGGCGGCGCAATCGCGAATTGCTCATCAAGCCCGAGCGCCGGCAGGATTAGCCGCCACGCTCGACGTTTGGTGCCGGCGGGCGTCAGGACCGCACGCGCACCAGCGCCGAGGCAGCGATCGCCAGCCAGCCGGCAATGAGCAGCGTGCCGCCGATCGGCGCCGACAGCGGGAATAGCCGCGACCCGATGAAATCGCGGGCCAGCAGATCGCCGCAGAACAGCAGAAGCCCAACCAGCAGGATCAGGCTGCCGATGCGCAGGATCCGGTTCGCGCCAAGCAATCCGGCGGCAAGGAAGACCGGCGCATGCATCAGCAGGAACGATGCGGCGGTGCCAACGAAGGCGCCGCCGAGATGCGCCGCCGCGGCCGACAGCGCCACGCCGGCAGCACCGCAGAGGCCCCCGGCCAGGACGAGGATACGGCTGCTGTCGTCGGAAGGTCGTTCGGCTGTGCTCATGTTTGGGGCCCCGTGACGCCCAACCCCGTCAGGGCTTGCCGGGGTTGGCAAGCATGTCCTGCTCGCGGCGTGACTGTGCCAGCCAGTTATACACCGCGCCCCCAGCCATCAAGACGGATGTGCCCAGAAACACCGAGCGCATGCCGAAATGACCACCGGCAAAGCCGCCCAGCAAGGGGCCGGCGACTTGCCCGACATATTGGGCGGAGATCGACAGCCCGAGCACATTGCCGCCGACCCCATCGGGAACATTGTGGCGGATCACGCTGGTGATGCAGGGCAACAGCCCGCCCAGCGCCAGACCCATCAGGAAGCGCAGGCCGATGAGTTGCCAGCTCTGCGTGACGAAGGCCTGCGGGATCAGCAGCAGCGCCGAGACGGCAAGCGCGCCGATGATGACGTTCCAGTGGCCGACGCGGTCGGCGAGCTTGCCCAGGCGCGAGGCCGACAGGATGGCGCCAAGGGCCGCCGCCGACATGACGACGCCTGATACCAGCGTGACGCGGCTCTGGTCCTCGATGAGCTGCTGCACATAGACGGTGATGATCGGCTCGATCGACATGGTGGCGAAGCTCAACAGCATGCCGGTCGCCAGCATGGCGACAACAGGCCGTTTGTCGGGGATTTGTGACCAGCCGCCTTTCCGCTTCTGCGTCGCTGCGGCGTCTGCTGTTTTCGGCCGGGGATTCTCCTTGATCAGAAACGTGGTCGCCAGGAATGCCAGGAAGATGACACCGCCGGAGAGGAGAAAGGTGGCGCGGATGCCGATCAGCGGCGGCAGGGCGCCGCCAACCAGAGGGCCGACCAGAGCCCCGCCCGTGATGCCGGCCGACAGCAGGCCCAACGCCCAGCCGGAACGCTCCTTGGGTGTCTGCATGGCGACGAGGATGGTCGATCCCGAGGAGTAGCCGCCGGCAAAGCCGATGAGCAGCCGCAGCAGCACCAGCTGCCAGACCGTCTGCACCATGCCGGTCAGCGACATGCATATGGCCATGCCGAAGCTGGCGCGAACCAGCATCACCTTGCGGCCATAGCGGTCGCCGAGACGTCCCCAGAGCGGCGCCACCAGCGCCGCCGCGAAGAACGTCGCGCCATAGGCAATCCCCGACCATTGCACGATCGCCGCGTGACCCTCGGCACCCAGCTGCTCGATATAGAGCGGCAGGAACGGCAGAAGCAGCGTCATGGCGACAAGCGTCGAAAACGAACCGGCGAAGCACACGAACAGATTGCGCCGCCAGTGGATGTTGTAGGTGCTGTCGGTCGCCGGGGGCGTGCTCTGCTGCATGTCGTATGTCCTGTCCCAGCAACTCTTTTATCGATGCTTGCTGCGGATACCAATTTGGGATACCAAGATGGTACACGTCATGGACGCAAGCTTGGCCGCTGTCAATGCAGCCTGTCGAACGTGATCGGCAAGACGATCGCAAACGGCCAAAAGATGGAAACGACAATGTCGCAGATGCACAGCGTCGAAAAACAGCTTCGGCAGATGATCCTGGGCCTCGAGATCGGTCCCGGCGAAAAGCTGACCGAGCGCTGGATCGAGAGCCGTTTCGGTGCATCGCGAACCCCGGTCAGGGCAGCACTTCTGCGGCTCGAGACCGAGGGGCTGGTCGGCAGGGACGGGCGCGGCTGGACGGTGTCGCCGATCAATCTGGCTGAACTCGAGCAGATCGCCGTCTACAGGGAGGCGGTCGAGGTTGCGGCAGTTCGCCTGACATGCAGCCTGGCGGACCGGAGCGCCATCGATGTCATCCAGGCGATGCTCGAATCCTGCGACAACGACACGCCGCGCGAGGAATGGCATCGCGTCGGCATGGATTTTCACATCGAACTGGCGCGTCTGTCGGGCAATGAATTCCTGTTCCGGGCGGTCCGTGATGCCATGACACGCCTGTCACGGGCGCGCTGGCTGGAGGTTCGCGACGAAGCGGCCCTCAGCCGCGCCTGGGCCGAACATCGCGCCATACTGGCGGCGGCACGCCGTGGCGACGCCGATGAAGCCGCGCGCCTGCTCTCGGTCCACATCG
>NZ_RZQA01000250.1:0-7483 GCF_004022915.1 Mesorhizobium sp. M7A.F.Ca.US.006.04.2.1 | reverse complement strand
AACTTCCGCTACGATCTGGAGCAACCGACGGTGTGGCGACGCGATCGCATCCCGACCATCACCGTGCGCGCCGGGCTGGTCGGCGACGTGCTGCCGGCCACGGTCGTCAACGAACTGAAGCCATCGGTCGATGCCTTCACCGCCAAGCTGCCGCCGGGCTATTCGATCGCCACCGCCGGCTCGGTCGAGGAGAGCGCCAAAAGTCAGGGACCGATCGCCGCCGTCGTGCCGTTGATGCTGTTCGTCATGGCAACGATCCTGATGGTGCAGTTGCAAAGCTTCCAGCGCCTGTTCCTGGTCGTGGCGGTGGCGCCGCTCGGCCTGATCGGCGTGGTGGCGGCCCTGGTGCCGAGCGGAGCGCCGCTGGGCTTCGTCGCCATCCTCGGCGTGCTGGCGCTGATCGGCATCCTGATCCGCAATTCGGTCATCCTGATCGTGCAGATCGAGGATCTGGTGCGCGAGGGCAAGGATCGCTGGGCGGCGGTCATCGAAGCGACCGAACACCGGATGCGCCCGATCGCACTGACGGCGGCGGCCGCCAGCCTGGCGCTGATCCCGATCGCGCGTGAAGTGTTCTGGGGTCCGATGGCCTATGCGATGATGGGCGGCATCATCGCGGGTACCGCAATCACGCTGCTGTTCCTGCCGGCGCTTTATGTGACGTGGTTCAGGATCAAGGAGCCGAAGGGCCGGGAAGAGCCACCCGTTCTGGAGAACGGCGAACTGGCGCAAGGCTCAGCCTAAGGCTTTGCCTGATCATTCGTTGTCGTTGGAGGGCACAGGGCGCGACCTGGCGCGTTGCCATGGCGACGATTTCGAGGTGCGCCAAGCGTGCCAGCCTTCTGGCAAGTCCGCCAACGCCTGGATGCTTTCGTCCCGCTGCACAACGTTTTGCAAGCTGACGATCATGATATCGCCTTCGTCAACAGGTCCGGTTTCGCTGTTGTGGAATTGCCAACTGCCGTCGTCATCGTCATGTGAGACGTATGCAATCCAATCGCCGCGGGTAACGACTGCCCTATCCACAAACACCGCGACATTGGGAGGATCCGCAAACTTCCATTCCTCCATGGGAATTCCCCAAGATGGTTGTTCGGCGCAAAAGAGAAAACGAATTCAAGCGGTTCTCACAAACCCGTCGCTGGCCCGCAACAGATTGCGCGTATAGTCCTTTGTCACACGGCGTTCGACAAGATCCGCCGCCGCCAGATTCTCCACCGCCTCGCCGCTTTGCATCACCATCAGCCGCTCGCACATATGGGTGATGATGGCGAGGTCGTGGCTGACCATCAGGAAGGTCAGCTTGCGCCGCTTGCGTACCTCTTCCAGCAGGTTGAGCACTTCCGCCTGCACCGAGGCATCGAGCGCCGAGGTCGGCTCGTCGAGCAGCAGGATCGACGGTTCGAGAATGAGTGCACGGGCGATTGCCACGCGCTGGCGCTGGCCGCCGGAGAGCTGGTGCGAATAGCGGAACCGAAAACCGTTGCCGAGGCCGACTTCGTCGAGCGCCCGCTGGATACGCTTTTCGCCGTCGGCAAAGCCATGGATGGCAAGCGGCTCCTGCAGCAGACGGTCGACGGTCTGGCGCGGGTGCAGCGACCCGTACGGATCCTGGAAGACCATCTGCACTTCACGGTAGAAGGCCTTGTCGCGGCGCGCGCCGAGCGTCTTGCCGTTGACGACGATGCCGCCCGATGCAACCGGCGCAAGGCCGGCGATGGCCCGCAGCAGCGTCGATTTGCCGGAGCCGGATTCGCCGACCAGGCCGAAGGATTCGCCCGGCTGCACGTCGAGGCTGACGCCTTTCAGTGCGCGAAAACGGTCGAAGATCACTTCCAGCCTGTCGACGGCAATCGCAGAAGTCATGCCGCCCACTCCGGCTTGCGGTCGAGCACCGGCAGCGGGTGGCGGTCGGCACCGATCTTGGGCATGCAATTGAGCAGGCCGCGCGTGTAGGGATGCTGGGCCTGGCCGAGTTCGGACGCCTTGAGCTGCTCGACCACCTTGCCGGCATACATGACGATGACGCGGTCGCAGAAGGACGAGACCAGGCGCAGATCGTGCGAGATGAAGATCAGCCCCATGCCACGCTCACTGACCAGCCGGTCGAGGATGCCGAGCACATCGAGCTGCACGGTGACGTCGAGCGCCGAGGTCGGCTCGTCGGCGATCATCATTTCCGGACCGGCGATCAGCATCATGGCGATCATGGCGCGCTGGCCCATGCCGCCCGAAACTTCATGCGGATGCAAATTGAAGACGCGAGAGGGATCACGGATCTGCACCGCCTCCAGCATGGCCAATGCACGGTCGCGTGCCTCCGCCTTGCCGACCTTTTCATGGGTGCGCAGCGTCTCGACGATCTGGCGACCGATGCTCATCACCGGGTCGAGCGAATATTTCGGATCCTGCAGGATCATGGCGATGCGCTTGCCGCGCAGCGCCCGGCGTTCGCGTGGCGAGACGCTGAGCAGGTCGATGCCGTCGAAGGCGAGCTTGTTGGCCGATATCCGCGCCTGCGGTGGCGTCAGGCCCATGATGGCGCGGCCGGTCTGCGATTTTCCCGAGCCGGATTCGCCGACGATGCCGAGCCGTTCACGGCCGAGCGAAAAGGAAACGCCGCGCACCGCCTCGATCAGCCCGGTGCGGGTCGGGAAGGTGACGCGCAGGTCGTCTACGTCGAGAAGCGTTTTCGGTTCTCCGCTCATTGGTCGCCGCTCATTGGTCGCCACTCCGCGGATCGAGCGCGTCGCGCAGGCCGTCGCCAAGCAGGTTGAAGCCGAGGCTGACGATGAGGATGGCGAAGCCCGGCGCACCGGCCACCCACCATTGATCGAGCACGAAGCGGCGGCCGGAGGCGATCATCGTGCCCCATTCGGGCAGCGGCGGCTGCGCGCCGAGGCCGAGGAAACCGAGCCCGGCGGCGGTCAGGATGATGCCGGCCATGTCGAGCGTCACCCTGACGATCAGGGACGAAATGCAAAGCGGCATGATATGGCGCAGCACGATGCGGAAGGGCGAGGCGCCCATCAGTTGCACCGCCTTGATGTAGTCGGAATTGCGCACCGTCAGCGTCTCTGCCCGCGCGATGCGGGCGTAGGGCGGCCATGAGGTGACGGCGATGGCCAGCACTGCATTCTCGATGCCGGGGCCAAGTGCTGCGACGAAGGCCAGCGCCAGGATCAGCTTGGGAAAGGCGAGGAAGATGTCGGTGATGCGCATCAGGATGGCATCGGTCCAGCCACCGGCATAGCCTGCAACGGTGCCGACCAGAAGGCCGATGGGTGCGGCGATGATGGCAACCAGGATGACCACGTAAAGCGTCCAGCGCGAGCCGTAGAGGATGCGCGACAGGATATCGCGGCCGAGATCGTCGGTGCCGAACCAGTGCTCGGCGCTCGGCGCCAGCAGGCGCGCGTTCTTCAGGTCGCCGAACGTTGGCGAATAAGGTGCCAGCACGCCTGCAAGGGCGGCAACGACCAGCAGGGCGATGATGATGAGCAGGCCCAGAAACGCCAACCGGTTGGCGGAAAAGCGCCGCCACGCCACATAGGCGCGGCCGAGCCTTGCCTGCATGCGCGAGGCCGGCCGCTCGCTGAGCAGCCAGTCGCGACGGCTCTGGATGGTGTCGACGCTCATGCGGACTTCGTCCTCGGATCGAGCACACGATACAGCAGGTCGGACAGAAGGTTGATGGCGATGAACACCGAGCCGATGACGATGGTGCCGCCGAGCACCGCATTCATGTCGGCGTTCTGCAGCGAATTGGTGATGTAAAGGCCGATGCCCGGCCATGAGAAGACGGTCTCGGTCAGCACCGAACCTTCCAGCAGTCCGGCATAGGAAAGCGCGATCACCGTCACCATCGGCACCGCTGCGTTGCGCAGCGCGTGACCCCAGATGATGCGCGTTTCCGACAGGCCCTTGGCGCGCGCCGCGACGATATATTCCTGCGACAATTCGTTGAGCATGAACGAGCGCGTCATGCGGCTGATATAGGCGAGCGAGAAATAGCCGAGCAGCGAGGCCGGCAGGATGATGTGGCGGAAGGCGTCGTAAAAAACGTCCCACTGCCCCTGCATCGCAGAGTCGAGGAGATAGAAGCCGGTGATCGGCGTAAAGGTGTATTCGTAGACGACGTCGAGCCTCGCCGGGAAGGCAACCCATTGCAGCTTGGCGTAAAACAGCACCAGCCCAAGCAGCCCCAGCCAGAAGATCGGCACGGAATAACCGATCAGGCCGATGACGCGCACGATCTGGTCGATGAGGCTGCCGCGCCTGACCGCGGCCAGCACACCGAGCGGCACGCCGAACAAAGCGCCGATCAGCGTTCCGAGGGTCGCCAGTTCCGTCGTGGCCGGAAGCGCCCGGCGAATGTCGGTCATGACCGGATTGGTGGTCAGCACGGAGACGCCGAAATTGCCGTTCAGCGCATTCTTCACATAGATGTAGAACTGCTCGATCAACGGCAAATCGAGGCCCATCTCGCGGCGCGTGCGCTCAACCACATTGGCCGGCGCCCGGTCGCCGAGCACCGCCAGCACCGGGTCGATCGGAATGACGCGGCCGATGAAGAAGGTGACCGCGAGCAGACCAAGATAGGTCGTGATCGCAATGACCAGGAAACGGCCAAGCGATGATGCAATAGCGACGGCGCGGGCGCTGCCGCGCCCCGCCGCCACTTCTTTTTCAACCGCGCTCATGCGGCGTGTCCGCGAGCACTATTCCTTGGACACCGGTCCGACGAAGTTGGTGTCGAAGCTCGGGCCGAGCGCAAAGCCCTTGAGGTTCTTGCGCAGGCCGGCCACTTCCAGCTGCTGGTGGATGACGACGAAGGGGCTGGTGTCGAGGATTTTCTTCTCGAGATCCTTGTACATGTCGGCGCGCTTGCCGGCATCCTTCTCGAGCAGTGCCGCTTCCGTCTGCTTGGTCAGGTCCGGAATGTCCCAGGCGTTGCGCCAGGCCAGCGTCTTGGTCTTGGCCCCATCCGAATTGTCCGGGTTCGAGGCAAAGGTCTGGGCGTTGGAGTTCGGGTCGAAATAATCCTGGCCCCATTGGCCGATATAGATGTCGTGGTTGCGGGCGCGGTATTTGGTGAGCGTCTGCTTGCCGTCGCCCGGGATGATCTCGAGCTTGATGCCGGCCTGTCCGAGCGTCTGCTGGATCGATTCCGCCATCCCGGTCGTCGGCTGGCCGGTGCGTACGTCCATGGTTACGCTGAAGCCGTCGGGCAGACCGGCCTTGGCCAGCAATTCCTTGGCCTTGGCGACATCGAGCTTGAACGGATTCTCATCCAATTCGCCGAGCACGCCCTTGGGCAGGAAGGTCTGATGGATTTCGCCGATGCCCTTGAGGATGGTGGAGCTCAAGGCATCATAGTCGACCAGATACTTGAACGCCTGGCGCACCTCCGGCTTGGCGAGGTTCGCGTTCTTCTGGTTGAGGCTGATGTAATAGACCGTACCCTTGGGCGCGCTGGTGGTGGTGAGGTCGGCGTTCTTGGCGATGGCGTCGAGGTCGTTCGGTTCGAGATTGCGGGCAACGTCGATGTCGCCAGCCTCGAGCGCCAGGCGCTGGCCCGAGCTTTCCTTCATGTTGCGATAAATGACGCGGGCAAGCTTGGCTTTTTCGCCGTAGTAATTGTCGTTGCGCTCGAGAACGACGGCTTCGTTGGCCCGCCATTCGCGCAGCTTGAAGACGCCGGAGCCGGCATAGCCGGTCTTCAGCCAGGCATTGCCGAAATCATTGTCCCATTTGTAGTCGGCGCTCGGCGTGACCGCAGCCACATGTTCCTTGACCAGCTTGGCGTCGACCACCGAAGCGACCGTTGCCGACAGGCAGTTCAGCACGAAACTCGGCGCATAGGCCTTGTCGACGGTGAACTGGAAGGTGCCGTCGTCGACAGCCTTGGCCTTTTCGGTGACGTTGTCACCGCTGATGCCGAACTGGCCGATGATGAAGGCCGGGCTCTTGTCGAGCTTGATGACGCGCTCGAACGACCAGGCGACATCGGACGCCGTGATCGGATTGCCGGAAGCGAATTTCAGGCCGGGCTTGAGCTTGAACGTGTAGGTCAGGCCGTCATCGGAGACGGTCCAGCTTTCGGCAAGGTCGCCCTTGACCTTGGAGGTGTCGCTGAGGTCGAGACGGACAAGCAGATCATAGGTGTTGCCGGTGACCTCGGCGGTCGACAGCTCGAACGCCTCGCCCGGATCCATGGAGATGATGTCGTCGATCGCGAAACCTTCGACCAGCGTGTCGGCGGGCGTGACCGCACCGGCGGGCGCGCCGGCCAGAAGCAGCGCCGACATGGCGGCACCCGCGAGCAGGAAGCGAGAGCGTAGAGCAAGCTTTTCCATCATCATTGTGATTGTTCCCTGTTTTGTTGTTTGTTGACCTGAGTTCCCGGCTCAGGGTTGCGGAATTTTTTCGGGGCCTGGAGACGGCCCCTCTGCCCACTTACCGTCGTGGTTTTTGTCCAGTTGGTCAACACCATATCCGGCGGCCCCGTGGCGGGCAACGAGCATTTATACGACGGCTCATTGGGCCAGAAAGGCCGGTGGGGTGTCGACGCATAGGCCAGCCAATCGAGGCTGCCGATCGAGAAAAATCTGCTAATTTCGGAGCTATTTCAGCACTGCGACCAGGTCGGCGTCAGGGAAGCAGGTGGCGGCGCGGCCGTTCTTGGCTTGCCATATGCCGATCGAGCGGCGGGTCTTGAAGCCGGGCAGGCCATCGGCGCTGCCGACATCATAGCCTTTGGCCTCCAGCGCCCGCTGCAGGGCGGCGATGTCCGAACGGTGCAGCCCGCCGACCGCGCCCCAGCTGCCGGCGAAGTTCTGATCGCCATGGGCGATGCGATCGGCGCCATGGCCGATGAACAGCGCGTACAGGTCGCTGGTGTTGTATTGCTTCAGCACGTAGAAATTGGGCGTGGCGACAAAGGCCGGGCCGCTGCGCCCTGCCGGCATCAGCAGAAAGCCTTCGGCCTTCAGCTCACTCACTGGAAACGGTTTGCCGCCGACGCGCTTGATGCCCATATCAGCCCATTGCGAGATTTTCTTGCCCTGGTCCGGGCCTTCCAGCGAACAGGAAACGCTTTCCGGCACCGTCACCTCGAATCCCCAGCCACGACCCTTTACCCAGCCATAGTGGACGAGATAATTGGCGATCGAGGCCAACACGTCCGGCGTCGAGTTCCAGATGTCGACGCGGCCGTCGCCGTCGAAATCGACGGCATGTTTCAGGAACGAGGTCGGCATGAATTGCGGCTGGCCGAGCGCGCCGGCCCAGGACGATTTCATCGCGCCGACCGGAGCCAGCCCGCGCTCGACGATCTCGAGTGCGGCAAGCAGTTCGGTGCGGAAGAAGTCCTTCCTGGTCGACATGAATGCCTTGGTGCCCAGCACTTCGAAGGCGTCATAAGGCATCTTCGCCGCGCCGAATCCGGTCTCGCGGCCCCAGATCGCCAGCAGCACGGCGC
>NZ_RZQA01000024.1:0-17760 GCF_004022915.1 Mesorhizobium sp. M7A.F.Ca.US.006.04.2.1 | reverse complement strand
CTCATGGACGAGGATCTTGATGCGCGCCTTGTACTTGTTGTCGCGGCGGCCATAGAGGTTGTAAACGCGCAGGATCGCCGTGCAGTAGGACAAAAGGTCGGCTTCCGGCAGGAAGTCGCGAATCTTGCGGGCAACCATTGGCGTGCGGCCCTGGCCGCCGCCGATATAGACGGCGAAACCGAGTTCGCCGGCGGCGTTCTTCCTCAGGTGCAGGCCGATGTCGTGGGTCTGGATGGCGGCGCGGTCGCGCTCGGCCCCCGTCACCGCGATCTTGAACTTGCGCGGCAGGAACGAGAATTCCGGATGCACCGACGACCACTGGCGCAGGATTTCCGCGTAGGGACGCGGATCGGCGACCTCGTCGGCGGCAGCGCCGGCGAAGTGGTCGGCGGTGACGTTGCGAATGCAATTGCCGCTGGTCTGGATGGCGTGCATCTCGACGCTTGCGAGATCGGCCAGGATCGCCGGAATGTCCGACAGCGCCGGCCAGTTGAACTGGATGTTCTGGCGCGTGGTGAAATGGCCGTAGCCCTTGTCGTATTTGCGGGCGATGTGGCCGAGCATGCGCAACTGCTTGCCGTTCAGCGTGCCATAGGGCACCGCGATGCGCAGCATGTAGGCATGCAGCTGCAGATAGACGCCGTTCATCAGCCTCAATGGCCGGAACTGGTCCTCGGTGATCTCGCCGGCAAGACGGCGCTGCACCTGGTCGCTGAACTCGGCGACGCGGGCCTGGACAAAATCGTGGTCGAACTCATCGTAACGGTACATGCTTGGTCTTTCAGGGCGCGTCCGCCCATGCCTGGTGTCTTGGTTATGCTGCCCGCGCAGCCTGCTTGCCGAGATCGTTGCGGATGGTCGGGCCGGCGGCGCGGATCTTCTCGCGCAGCCGCACCGGTTGGACGACGCCGTTGACGACTTCGGCGTCGATCAAATTGACGTCGACCACTTCGTTGGCGGCATAGGCCTTGGCGCCGATCGCCTCGAGCCTGTCATCGGCTGCCTTGTCATGGGCGAGGTCGGCATGATCCACCGTCTCGGCCCAGCCGCCATCGGCGTACCAGACGGCGATGCCGTCGGTGAGGCGGTTGGCGGTCAGTATCTTCATTGCTGAACTCCTTCGGCGACCGAACTGGACGCGCCTTCATGCCTGTGTGCCGCCAGCGGCTCGGACCGTTCAAAGTGGGCGCCGGCGACCGCATCGCCGATGATGGTCATGACTGGGCCGGAAAGATCGGCGCGCGCTTCCAGCGACGGCAGGTCGGCAAGCGTGCCGTGGAAGCGCCGCCGGTTGGCGAGGCTGGCATTCTCGACCACGGCCACCGCAGTGTCCGGCGACAGACCGGCCTCGATCAGCCGTCCGGCAACCTCGGCCGCCACCGAGCGGCCCATATAGACGGCGACGGTGGCGCCCGAAATCGCGAGCTTGGCCCAGTCGGGCAGCGAATTGCCCTTGAGGTCGTGGCCGGTGGTGAACACCATCGACGAGGAGACACCGCGCAAGGTCAGCGGCAGTTCGAAATCGGCGGCGGCGGCAAAGGCCGCGGTGACGCCCGGGACCACCTCATAGGCGATGCCGGCGTCGCGAAGTGCCGCCATCTCTTCGCCGGCCCGGCCGAACACCAGCGGATCGCCCGACTTCAGCCGCACGACACGCTTGCCTTCACGGCCAAGCTCGACCAGCAGCGCATTGATCTCAGCCTGGCTCTTGGTGTGGCAGCCCTTGCGCTTTCCGACCGGCAGGCGCTCGGCATCGCGGCGACCCATGGCAACGACCGCCTCGGGCACAAGGGCGTCATGGACGATGACATCGGCTTCCATCAGCAGACGATGGGCTCGCAAGGTCAATAGATCCTCGGCGCCCGGACCGGCGCCAACCAGCGCGATGTGACCGCAAGCGGGCGTGTTCGACAGCAGAAGATCGACGGCGGCGTCATGCGCCTGCGAAAGCTGGCCGGCTTCAGCCGCGCGCGCAGGAGCGCCAGAGAAGAAATCATGCCAGAAGCGGCGGCGGGCATTGCCTCTCGGCAGCAGCTTCTCGGCAGCCCCGCGAAACGAAGCCGCAATAATTGCCAGCGGCCCGAGCGACGGCGACAGCATGCGGTCGATGCGGCCGCGCAACATTTGGGCAAGCACCGGGCCTGCACCCTCGGTGCCGATGGCGATGGCCACCGGCGCGCGGTTGACCAGCGCCGGGGTGAAGAAATCGCAAAGCTCGGGCCGATCGACGGCATTGACCGGAATGCCTAGGCGGCGCGCATCCGCGGCCACCCGGCGGTCGAGTTCCTCGTCGCCGCTGGCGGCAAACACCATGACCGCGCCTTCGAGCTGCGACGCCTCGTAAGCCGCGGCAAAATGCGTCGCGCCGGCCTGGGCGACGAAGGCGAGCAGGTCGGGCTCGGCATGTTCCGCGACGATCCGCAGGACCGCGCTCGACTGTCCGATCAGCCGCGCCTTGGCCAGCGCCTCTTCGCCGCCCCCGACGATGGCCACAGCTTCGCCCTCAACCCGCATGAACACGGGGAAGGCGTTGAGCTTGGGAGCAGTGTGCGACATGGACGCGAGCGGAATCCTCAATGAGCTGCAGTTCTACGCGCGAGCGCGAGAAACCAGAAGGAACGCACTCGCGCATCCCTTATCGGGATGCAATTGCTTTTCTGAAAGCATCCCGGCCAAGAGAAAAATATTTCTCATTTACAGATAGAGCGGATTCAAGCTGCTGTCGCAGGCCTTGATTTGTGGCTCTTTTAGCGCCCGGCGAGAAAAGCCGCAAAACTGTTTTTTCTAAATTCTACCAAGTTAGTAGATTAAAGTCGCAACCTCGGGATAGCCAGAATGTCCAACGCCGACGTGGCTGCCGACTGGAACATTACCGGCTCGAGGTGCGTTCTCAAAAGGCCCGTCATGTCGGATCGAAATCCGGCTGCGGAATGCCAACTAAAGGTCGCCACGCGGCTAAAAAGGAGCCCTGTCATCATGAACACAATCATACTCAAGCACGGTATCTGGGTGATCGTGGCCGATGGCGAGAAGGCGCTTTTCCTCAGGAACGCCGGTGACAACAAATATCCGAATCTCGAGGTGGTGCAGGAAATGCAGCAGGACAACCCGCCCACCCGCGAGCAAGGCAGTGACAGCCCCGGCCGATACAGTGATGGTCCCTCCGTACACCGCAGCGCAGTCGAGGATACGGACTGGCACCGCATCGGCAAGGAGCGTTTTGCCGATGAAATCGCCGCCCGGCTCTACAAGCTCGCGCATGACGGCGAGTTCAGCGAGATCGTGCTCGTCGCGCCGCCGGTGGTGCTTGGGACAATGCGCAAAAAGCTGCACAAGGAGGTCGGGGACAAGGTGACCGCCGAAATTCCCAAGACATTGACCAACCATGCCATACCGGAAATCGAGGCCTTGCTGCGGGCAGCCTGATCATCGATCGGCCCTGACGAATCGAGACGAATAGCTCCGCACAAATTCCGATCCGGCCGGCAGCTTCTCAGCTGCCGGTCAAATTTTCGCGGCAGCGCCGTCGATTTCACGGCTTTGCGGGTTGCATCGCCGACATACCATCCATCATATTGCAAACAGGCGGCGGCCTTGGGCGGCGCTCATCCAACATCGCTGACTTGAAAGGCGCTCCATAGACAATGCCGCATGACACGCCCCTTATCGCCACCATCGTCGCCGGTCTGGGGCTGGCTTTCGTCTTCGGGGCTCTCGCCAACCGCTTCCGCATTCCGCCCCTGGTCGGTTATCTCATAGCCGGCGTGCTGGTCGGGCCGAACACGCCCGGCTTCGTCGCCGATGCCGGGCTTGCCAACGAACTGGCCGAAATCGGCGTCATCTTGCTGATGTTCGGCGTCGGGCTGCACTTCTCGCTCAAGGATCTGCTGTCGGTGCGTGCCATCGCCGTGCCGGGCGCCATCGTCCAGATCGGCTTTGCCACCGCGCTTGGCGCTGGTCTTGCCTGGATGCTCGGCTGGTCGATGGGCGCGGGGCTGGTGTTCGGCCTGGCGTTGTCGGTCGCCTCGACCGTGGTGCTGCTGCGTGCCCTGCAGGAACGGCGGATGATCGAGACCGAGCGCGGCCGCATCGCCGTCGGCTGGCTGATCGTCGAGGATCTGGCCATGGTGCTGGCGCTGGTGCTGCTGCCGGCGCTCGCTGGCGTGCTCGGCGGCCAGGAGCAGGCCGACGCCCATGCCAGCGGCCTGCTGTCGCTGCCGGCCAGCTACGGCATCTGGGGCGTCGTCGGCATCACACTGGCCAAGGTCACCGCTTTCGTCATCGTCATGCTGGTGGTCGGCCGCCGGGTCATTCCCTGGATCCTGCACTATGTCGCCCATACCGGCTCGCGCGAACTGTTCCGGCTGGCGGTTCTGGCCATCGCGCTCGGCGTCGCCTTCGGTGCGGCCAAACTGTTCGGTGTCTCGCTGGCGCTGGGCGCCTTCTTCGCCGGCATGATCATGAGCGAATCCGAACTCAGCCACCGCGCGGCGGAAGAATCGCTGCCGCTGCGCGATGCCTTCTCCGTGCTGTTCTTCGTCTCGGTCGGCATGCTGTTCGACCCGTTCAGCCTGATCAGCAATGGTTGGCCGATCCTGGCGACGCTCGCCATCATCGTCATCGGCAAATCACTGGCCGCGTTCGCCATCGTTGTTGCCTTCGGCTATCCCATCGCCACGGCGCTGATAATCTCGGCAAGCCTCGCCCAGATCGGCGAGTTCTCCTTCATCCTGGCTGAACTCGGCGTCGGGCTGAAGCTGCTGCCGGAACAGGGCCGCGACCTCATTCTGGCCGGTGCGATCCTGTCGATTGTCCTCAACCCGCTGATGTTCCTGGCCATCGACTGGATGAAGCCGTGGCTGGAACGGCGCGCCGCCAGGACGGCACCACCGGTCGAGGCAAAACCGGTTGGTCCGGCGACGGAGCCGGGCCAGGTGGCCTCTGTCGCGGCAGCGGCGAAAAAGGAGGACGGGCCGCCGCCAAAGACGGCACTCACCGGCCATGCCATCCTGATCGGCTACGGCCGTGTCGGTGGCCTGGTCGGCTCGGCCCTGAAAGGCGCGGCAATGCCCTTCCTGGTCATCGAGGACGCCGACAAGACGCTGGCGAAGCTGAAAGCGGACAGCGTCGAGACCGTCGCCGGCAATGCGGCCAATGCCGAAGTGTTCGCCGCCGCCAATCCCGAGGGCGCCAGCCGGCTGATCCTTGCGATCCCCAATGCCTTCGAAGCCGGCCAGATCGTGCTCCGCGCCCGCGCCGCCAATCCCGCTATCAACGTCATCGCCCGTGCCCATTCCGATGCCGAGGTCGAACATCTCAAGGGTTTGGGCGCCGATACGGTGATCATGGGCGAGCGCGAGATTGCGCGCGGGATTGTGGAAGAAGTTCTCGGTTCCAAACCGGGGTTGAGGCGCGAAACCGCCGAGCCGTCGGTGGCCTGAGTCCCAAAGCCCAAGCTGCACTCTCGCACGCTGGCAACGTGATCGGCTCGACCACCCTTTCAAGCGAGCATCACGCCACGAATGCAGAGCCGCCATTTTGCGCGATACCGCTGAGGTATTTGGCCGGCGGCTTCCCAAGCGCCTTCTTGAACATGGTGATGAAGGCCGTAACGGAACCATAGCCGAGATCGCCCGAGACCTGCTGGACACTCTTGCCGGAAGCCAGTTCCCGAATTGCAACGATCAAGTGCAATTGCTGGCGCCAGCGCCCGAAACTCAGCCCCGTCTCCTTTGCCACAAGGCGGGCGAGGCTGCTCTCGCTGAGCGCGATGCGGTTGGCCCATTCCGCCAGTGTGCTGCGGTCGGCAGGGTCTTGCGCCAACGCTTCGGCGATCCTGTTCAAGCGTGGGTCGGACGAGATCGGCAGGTGCAATTGCTGGACAGGCATGCGTGGCAATTCGGTGAGCAGCATCTTGGTCAAGAGTTCGCCCCTCGCCCCGTCATCCTCCACCCGATCGGAAAGCTCGATGATCAATTCGCGCAGCAGGGGCGAGATTGAAAGCGTGCAGCACCGCTCCGGCAGATCGGCGGCTCCCGGCTCTATGTAGACGAAGAAAATCCGGGCGTTGGCGGTTGCGACATTGCTGTGCTCCATGCCGCCGGGGATCCACACCCCGCAATGCGGCGGCACCATCCATAGACCGCTTGGAACGCGGCATGTGACGCCGCCGCCGAGTGCGAAGACGAGTTGGCCTTTGCGGTGCCGATGGGCGGGGACTTCCGCTCTGGTGTCGGGGATGTCGACGCGCACGGCAATCGCCGGCGCGGCAGGGTCATCCACATCGAGATCGAGCCAGGGGTAGCTGAGGGGTTGTCTCATGGTTGACTGTTATTAGCGATTAAACGCCATGATAGCTAAATTCTTTAACAGCGAAAGTCGATAAGCTCCGGCTCGTACTCAGCTTGCCGTGCTTTCCACAGCAAGCTGGCACCGACAAGCCAGCAACAAGGTATGCCATGCTCGCCCTGGTCATCTCTCCCGAAAGCGCGACCGGGTTGAGGCTCGCCGACATCGCCGAGCCTCAACCGGCTTCGAACGAAGCGCTTGTCTCTGTCCACGCAACTTCGTTGAACCGGGGCGAACTGCGCCTGCTTGCCATACGCCCCGAGGGCTGGACACCCGGCCAGGACATCGCGGGGATTGTCGAACGAAGAGCAGCCGATGGTTCCGGGCCAGCCGTCGGCGCCCGGGTTGTTGCTTTGGTCGACGAGGCCGGTTGGGCCGAACGCATCGCAGTCCCAATCGACCGTCTCGCCGTCCTGCCGGATGACGTCAGTTTCGTTTCCGCAGCCACGCTTCCTGTCGCCGGTACGACGGCACTAAGGACTCTACGCCATGGCGGCGACCTCGCCGGCCAGCAGGTGTTGATCACCGGTGCAAGCGGAGCGGTCGGCCGTTTTCAGATCCAGATCGCCCGCGAGCAAGGCGCCTCGGTGACGGCAATCGCCGCGGCCCGGCACGCCGACGATCTCCGCGGCCTCGGAGCCCGGCAGGTTGTCGAAGCGATCGATCTGGCCGAGGGGCCGTTCTCGCTGATCACCGAGTCGGTCGGCGGCCAAAGCCTCGCACGCGCGATCGAACGTATCGCACCTGGCGGGACCATCGTCATGTTCGGTTCGAGCAGCGGCGAGCTGACGCCCGTCGGATTCCGCCAGTTCATTCCGGATCATGAAGGGGCAAGGCTTCAGACTTTTGCGTACTACACGTCTGGTCCAGGCATTGGCGAGGACATCGCCTCACTGCTCGCTCTGGTCGCAGCCGGCCGGCTCGAAACGCGCGTGGCCTTGACGGCGCCGTGGACAGACGTCGCTCAAGCGCTGGACGCACTGCGCCAGCGCAGCTTCAGCGGCAAGGCTGTTCTCACCATAACAGGATGAGCATCCTGTTTTGTCACACGTGCTGGCCGCCATTGATGTGGATTTCCGAGCCAGTCACATACGACGCCTGCTGCGAGCACAGGAAAAAGATGATGTCGGCGACTTCGGCCGTGGTGCCAAGGCGCCTGAGAGGAATGGTCTCGACGATCTTGTCCGTGCCCGGCGACAGGATCGCGGTATCGATTTCGCCCGGCGCAATCGCGTTGACGCGGATGCCGTGCGGACCGAAATCATGCGCCATCTCGCGCGTCAGCGAGCCGAGTGCCGCCTTCGATGTCGCGTAGGCCGTGCCGGCGAAAGGATGCACGCGGGTTCCGGCGATCGAGGTTACGTTGACGATCGAGCCCTTGGCCGCCGCCAGTTCCTTGAACAGCCCGCGCGCCAGCATGATCGGCGCGAAGAAATTAACCTGGAACACGTCGCGCCAGACATGCATCGGCGTGTCGATCGAATTCATGCGGCTGTTGCCGTCCTTGAGCTTCGGCGAAATGCCGGCATTGTTGACCAGCGCATGCAACTGGCCGCCATGCGCTTCCAGCCGGTGGCGAATTTCGGAGACGGCGATGCCGACATCCTCCTGATCGGCGAGATCGACCTTGATGTGGTCTTCCGGCCCGGCCGGCCACGGGCAGTCCTCGGCGAAAGCCTGCCTGGAGCAGGTGATGACGCGCCAGCCCTCGCGCGAAAAACGCTTGACGGTGGCGTGGCCGATGCCGCGGCTGGCGCCGGTCAGCACGATGGTCTTTCGGGTGTCGAGCTCAGTCATTTCAGGTCTCCAGCCGGCAGATGTAGCCGAACGCCGCCGAGGTGGCGAGAGGCCGAAATGTCACCATTCACCTCAAAGGAGGAACCGGGAAGCCGGCTCGCCGTTGGTCCTTGAATGCGGAAAGGGTGCGGGGTTCTGAATCAATCTATCAGGACAAAGTCATGACACAGACAGCACCCCTCGACATCGCCACCGCCTTCACCAAAGCGTGGACAGGACACGACCTCGAAAAGGCAGCATCCTATGTCGCCGACGACGTCGTTTTTGATGGGCCGATGCAACAGTCGACTGGCAAGGCCCCCTACCTCGAGGGCCTGACCAAACTTTCACAGGATGTGACCGGTGTGCGCATGATCGCGGCCTTCGGAGACGACCACCAGGCGCTGCTAATGTATGACTTGATGACAGAGTCGTCCGGCGCGCTTTCCTGCGCCAAGCACCTCACCATCAGCGACGGCAAAATTCACAGCGACAAACTGACCTTTGACAGCAAGAAGCTGGGCAGCGCCAAACCAAAGGCGAATTAGCAGGTCTACTCAGCCGCCAAGGAGGTCGAGGATCGAGGTCTGCCGCTTCTTGCGCGGGCCGCCAACGTCGCCTGGCGGCACCGGGTGCTTGATCGACGCGGTGGCGCCGTCATCCCCCGGCATGGAAAGGCCATCGGCATCGACGGTTTGGGCGGGACGAGCCGCGCGGACCGGCGCTGGCGCTTGGGCAACCGGCGCTGCTGGCCGCGCCGGTGCCTGCTGACCGACCGACGTGGACGGAACCGGCGCCGTGTTGTTCGCCGAGGGTATCTCGTCGGGGACGATTGTGTCGGCCGGCGTCGACTTCCAGGTGCCGGGCAGCGGCCGCACCGGCACACCCTCGTGGGCCGCAACCATGAACTCGTGCCAGGCCTGCGCCGGCAGTGCGCCGCCGGTGACCTTCTTCATCGGGCTGCCATCATCATTGCCGAACCACACACCGGTGGTGAGATTGGCGGTGTAGCCGACGAACCAGGCGTCGCGCGAATTCTGACTGGTGCCGGTCTTGCCGGCCGATGGCCAGGCGAAAGCCGCTTTCCGGGCAGTGCCGATCTCAACCGTGCCCGTCATCATCGAGTTCATCATGCCGACGATCTCAGGCTTGACGACGCGCGGCGCGCTGCCGCCGCCGCTGTCGTAAAGCACTTTGCCCTCGGTGGTCGTCACGCGCCGGATGAAATGGATGTCGGGCTTGTAGCCGCCATTGGCAAAGGGGACATAGGCCGATGTCAACTCCAGCGGCGTCACTTCCGAAGTGCCGAGCGCGATCGAGGTGTTGGCTGTCAGGTCGGACTGGATGCCCATGCGGTGCGCCGCCTCGACAACCGCGTTCGGCCCAACCTCCATGGTCAGCTGCGCTGCCACCGAGTTCAGAGACTTGGCCAGCGCGGTGGCCAGCGTCACCTTGCCGAAATACTTGCCGCCGTAATTGTCGGGCGTCCAGTTGCCGATCTTGATCGGCGCATCGTTGCGGATGCTGTCGGGCGTGCGGCCGGCTTCAAGAGCGGCCATATAGACGAACGGCTTGAATGCCGAGCCCGGCTGGCGACGTGCCTCCGAAGCACGGTCGAACTGACTGGTCGAATAGTCGTAGCCGCCGACCATGGCGCGCACCGCACCGGAATCGTCGATCGACACCAGGGCGCCCTGGCTGACGTTGAGTTTCTTGCCGCTGTCGTCGATCAGCCTGCGGATCGATTGCTCGGCGAGCTTCTGCAGGTTCAGGTCGACGGTGCTGTCGATGACGATATCGCCGCGTACGTCGCCGATCAGGTCGGGCAGTTCCTCCATGATGGTATCGGCGACGTAATTCTCCGAGCCGGTCCAATAGGAAGGCGCACGCGTTGCCGGCGCGCTCATCGCCGAGGTCAGTTCCTTGGCGCTGATCTTGCCCTCGTCGCGCATGGCGGCAAGCACCAGCTGCGAGCGTTCCTCGGCGGCCTTCGGATCGCGTGCCGGGGACAGCCGCGACGGCGCCTTCAGCAGGCCGGCAAGCAATGCGGCTTCCGACAGGGTGACGTCGCGCGCGCTCTTGCCGAAATAGCGGCGCGAGGCCGCTTCGACGCCATAGGCGCCGGAGCCGAAATAGACCCGGTTCAGGTACATTTCGAGGATCTGGTCCTTGGTGTGCTTGTGCTCCAGCCATAGCGCCAGCAGCACTTCCTGCACCTTGCGCTCCAGCGTGCGGTCGGGTGTCAGGAACAGGTTCTTGGCCAATTGCTGGGTCAGCGTCGAGCCACCCTGCGAGAAATGCCCGCCAAGCACATTGGTGACCATGGCGCGGGAAAGCCCGATCGGGTCGATGCCGAAATGCGAGTAGAAGCGCCGATCTTCGATGGCGATGACGGCTTCCGGGATATAGGGCGACATTTCGTGCAGGCCGACCGCCTCGCCGCCGCTCATGCCGCGATTGGCGAGCAATTGGCCATCTGCCGAGACGATCTTGATGTTGGGGGCGCGGTCGGGAATCGACCAGGTCGTCGCCGCCGGCATCTTGGCGCCGTAGTAGATGACGATGCCGGCCACGGCGATGCCGCCCCAGATGGCGAGCACGAAGCACCAGTAGAACAGCCGGCCGAGCACGCCGAACAGGCCGCGCCGGCTTCTGCCGCGCTTGACCCGCGACGATTTCCCTTTGGCCGGCTTGCGTTTTGCGGAGGCTTTGCGATTGCTCGGCACGACGCGATCCTCCTCGTTCACCGAAAGACCCGCCGAGGACCGCGCCTGCGGCGGCCCCTCGAAACTGGGTTCGATGCGACTGTCTCTGCGGTTCGCCATGCGCTGTGCTTGATGTCCCCGATGCCTATGGCGTTCGGGTTGAAGAGTAGATGCGGCGATTTAAGGGCGGGTTAAGTCGTGTTCGAATGCCGGCCTTGGGGTTGGGCAGCCAAAAAGGCCAGCGTCTGCTCTTTGCAGGTTACTGACACCACGCTGTTCGCTGTCTCGTTCAGATGGGCTCGAACTTCACATCCGGCTGGTCGGGACCGCCGGCTTGCCGCAACAGCGCGACAATGTGTTCGCCCCTGTCAACCGGCTGTCGCCTCCAGTTCGAGGCGTTCGTGACGTGCAGCCAGCCATCGACCATCATGAAAAAATCCTCGGATTGATCATGTCCGGCGCCGAAGCGAAGCGATTTGTTTTCAGCGGATCGAATCAGCGCCGGATCGATCGACCTGTAGAGCACAGGCCAGTTGCCGCCGCCGGAATCCATATGAAACTTGTAGCTCGGGGCGAAATCCAGCCGTCGCCGCAACAGGCTTCCGTCGAAAAAACAGAAGCCGGGCCACAGGAACCAGCCGCCTGGCGTCGGCGTGTCGCGCCGCACGCTGCCGTAGAGGCTTTTGCCCTCCATCCGGGCGCGGATCGAAAACGGTTCAGTCGGAAAGATGTCATGATCGATGAAGCCGAACAGCTTCGGCCCGAACCTGGGCAAGAAATTCCGCACGATCCAGTTGAGCGCTTGACCGTGCGATCTGCTGACGACCAGTCTGTTCTTCGGCAATGCGACATAGGGGACATGCTGGCGACGGCAGAGATCGCGGATTGCTTTCCTTGCCTCGCCCTTGTTGCTGTTGTCGAAAACGATGTAGCTTTCGTGCTCGGCCAGGTATCGGCGTACCAGGTGGATCTGCCATTCGATCATTTCGGGCCGGTTGAAGGCCACGGTGGCGACGACCGCATCGCGGAATACCTGCTCTTGCCCCTGCAATTCGCTGACCGGTGCGGATGTCCTCAGAAAGCGAAACACCCGCCAACGATAGCGCAGCAGCGCCTCGCGCCTTGGCGGCCTGTTCAGCCTCTCCCATTCCGCCACGGTGATTCCAGGCTGATCGACGTCTTCCGGGGCGTCAGAAGCAACCATGTCGCGCCCCCGCATAGCTTAGTTCTGCTGGATCGAAATGCCCTTGTCGTCGATCTTGAGCTCGACGCCCTTGGGTTTGGTCTGCTCGCGATAGACATAGATGCCGAGCGCGATGACCACGACGACGAGCGCGCCGATGACGAGATAGAGCGTATTCTGTTTCATGGCGCGCTCTTTGCGTTGTCGAGCCTCAGGCTCGTTTCAGAACCTTGACCAGCACCAGCAGGATGATGGCGCCGATCGTGGCATGGATGATCGCGGCGAGAGTGCCGCCGCCGATGGAAAAGCCGATCCGCGGAAACAGCCAGCCGGCGATGAACGCACCGACGATGCCCACGATGATGTTGCCGATCAGGCCGAAGCCGAAGCCGGAAACGATGAGACCGGCGAGCCAGCCGGCGATGGCACCGATGATGATGAAGACGAGCAGGCTTTCGACACCCATAGCGATTTCCTCCGAGCAAGAGGGCGACCGCGGACCGGAAAGCCCCGAATCGGCCTCGATATCAACGGCTTCAGGCTATTCGAAAGCAGCCGGCCTCACCAGCGGCGCGCTCATTGATCGTCGTCGTCGCTTGCGGCAGGGCGCCAGCTGGTCGGCTCGACCTTCTTTTGCGTGTGACTGTCGATATAGACCCACCAGCCGTCGTCGCGATATTGCGCGATGGATTCGTTGATGACGCCGTCGCTGTCCTTCCAGGTCACGGAGACCTTGGAGCCGTCTGTCGGCGCGGTCGCAATCGGCTTTCTGTCCGCCATGTCATTATCCCCAATTGCACCGACAAACTGAGCCGACAGAACGCGACGGCCTGTATCCGGTTCCAAACGGTCACCGGCCCGCGGAGCGCGCCCACGGCCCTCAGCTATGGGCGAAGATATCCTCTTCGTCCCAGCCCATCAGGTCAAGCTTGGCACGCGTCGGCAGGAAGCGGAAGCAGGCATCGGCCTCCTTGGTCCGCCCATCGCGCGCCAGCCGTCCGGCCAGCACATCGCGCAACCGGTGCAGATAGAGCACGTCGGAAGCCGCATATTCGAGCTGTTCGGGCGACAGCGTCTCGGCCGCCCAGTCCGACGATTGCTGCGCCTTGGACAGCCCGACGCCGAGAAGCTCGAAGCAGATGTCCTTGAGCCCGTGGCGGTCGGTATAGGTGCGGGTCAGCCGCGAGGCGATCTTGGTGCAGAACACCGGCTCCGGCATGACGCCGAACGCATTGTAGAGAACGGCAAGATCGAAGCGGCCGTAGTGGAACAGCTTGGTTACGCCGCGGTTCCTCAGCAGGCTGACGAGGTTCGGCGCCTTCTTCTGGCCGGGCGCGATCTGGATGACGTCGGCGCTGCCGTCGCCAGGCGAAATCTGCACCACGCACAGCCGGTCGCGATGCGGATTGAGCCCGAGCGTTTCGGTGTCGATGGCCACTGCCCCGACATTGTAGTGCGAGAGGTCGGGCAGGTCGTTTTTATGGAAACGGATATCGGCCATTATCTTCTCCGGTCGAGCCCTATAGTGTCCCCTGACCCGCAGGGGATGCTGCAGCGCTTTATCTTGTGGCCCGTCCTCGCCGCGATCGGCTGAAAAATCAACAGGAAAACAGGGGTGCCGCTGCTCAGCGCGTCAAGGCATCGAGAATCCGCGCCCAGGAGCGCTGGCCCTTGTGGAAGGAGCTGAGCTCGTATTTCTCGTTGGGCGAGTGGATGCGGTCGTCGTCGAGGCCGAACCCGACCAGCAGCGATTCCATGCCGAGATAGGTCTGGAAATCGCCGACAACCGGAATGGAGCCGCCGCTGCCCGTCGTTACCGCCGGCTTCGGCCATTCGTCGGACAGCGCATTCTTGGCCTTGGCCAGGAAGGGCGAGTCGTAGGAAAGCTGGATTGCCGGCGAGCCGCCATGCGGATGGAATTCGACGGAACAGTCGGCCGGAATGCGCTCCTTGACGAACTTCTGGAACGCGGCCCGGATTTTTTTCGGGTCCTGCTTGTGGACGAGGCGAAACGAGACCTTCGCCGAGGCTTCGGCCGCGATCACCGTCTTGAAGCCCTTGCCGGTATAGCCGCCGATGATGCCGTTGAATTCGGCCGTCGGCCGCGCCCAGGTCAATTCCAGCACGGAGCGGCCCTTTTCGCCCGACGGGATCGACAGGCCGACCGGTCCCAGGAACGTCTCGGCAGTCTCGCCGAGCGTCTCCCATGATTTCAGGATCTGCGACGGCGTTTCCTCGACGCCATCATAGAAGCCGGGAATGGTGATGTGGCCGTCCTTGTCGTGGATATCGGCCAGCACCCTGGCCAGGATGCGGATCGGGTTGGCGGCGGCACCACCATAGAGGCCCGAATGCAGGTCGCGGTCGGCGGCCTTCACCGTGATCTCCTCACCCACCAGCCCGCGCAATCCGACGCAGATCGACGGCGTGTCGCGATCCCACATGCCGGTATCGCAGACCAGCGCGAAATCGGCCTTGAGTTCGCCGGCATTGGCCTCGAGGAACGGCTTCAGCGAAGGCGAACCGGATTCCTCCTCGCCCTCGAACAGGATGGTGATGCGGCAAGGCAGATTGCCATGCACCTGTTTCCAGGCGCGGCAAGCCTCGACGAAGGTCATCAACTGGCCCTTGTCGTCGGCCGACCCCCGACCGACGATCACCTTGTGGTCCGGCCCGACCTCCTTGACAGCAGGCGCGAACGGATCGCTTTCCCACAATTCGATCGGGTCGACCGGCTGAACGTCATAATGGCCGTAAAACAGCACATGCGGCGAACCGGCCGGGCCGTCATGGTGCGCAACCACCATCGGGTGGCCGGGCGTGTCGCGAACGCTGGCGTCGAAGCCGATCAGCTCGAGTTCGGCCACCAGCCATTCCGCCGCCTTGCGGCAGTCGGCGGCATAGGCTGGATCGGTGGAGATGGACTTGATCCTGAGCAAGCCGAACAGGCGCTCGAGGCTCTGGTCGAGATTCTTGTCGAGACGGTCGAGGACGGGGGAAACTGCGGACATATGTGAAGCCTTTCGATTCAGAACCGGAACCGTAAAGGCATGACGGGAAAACGAAAAGCCCGCGATCATTGGACCACGGGCTGCAAACGTCTCTGCGAGGCAAAAAAAGACCGCCGTGGTGGAGGGGGAACCACGGCGGCCTTCTACTCGAAACGATGCGGCAGCCCGGAGAGGGGGGATAGGCTGCCGCAGGTGTCCGGGATAGGCGGGGGACGGGCCTTGCTCCGGACTCGGCGAAAACTGCCGATGACGTGTATTTGGGTCTCTGGACGTGGCGATTCAAGGGCACGAAAATTACAGTTTTGTAACATGGCCGTGAGCAGGGTGACGGCGATCTGTCAGGGTGTTGCCGGAACCGATAGTCGAGGCTGCCTTTGGCATGGACCAAGCCGCCGCGCCGCGCTATCCCTGCCGGCATGAAAAAAGGCGATCATCTCTTCCTTGTCGACGGCTCCGGCTACATCTTCCGTGCCTATCACGCGCTGCCGCCGCTGACCCGCAAATCCGACGGCCTGCCGGTCGGCGCCGTTTCCGGCTTCTGCAACATGCTGTGGAAGCTGATGCTCGACGCCCGCAATACCGATGTAGGCATCGTGCCGACGCATTTCGCCGTCATTTTCGACTATTCGTCAAAAACCTTCCGCAACGACCTCTACCCCGAATACAAGGCCAACCGCTCGGCACCGCCGGAAGATTTGATCCCGCAATTCGGCCTGATCCGCCAGGCGACCAGGGCGTTCAACCTGCCCTGCGTCGAGATCGAAGGCTACGAGGCTGACGATCTGATCGCCACCTATGCGAGGCTCGCCTGCGAAGCCGGCGGCGATACCACCATCATCTCCTCCGATAAGGATTTGATGCAACTGGTTGGCGATACGGTCGCCATGTACGACCCGATGAAGGACCGCCAGATCGGCATTCCGGAGGTCATCGAGAAATGGGGCGTGCCGCCGGAGAAGATGGTCGACCTGCAGGCGCTGACCGGCGATTCGGTCGACAATGTGCCTGGTGTGCCCGGCATCGGGCCGAAGACGGCGGCGCAACTGCTCGAACAGTTCGGTGACCTAGACACGCTGCTGGCCCGGGCCGGCGAGATCAAACAGGACAAGCGCCGGGAATCGATCATCGCCAACGCCGACAAGGCGCGCATTTCTCGTCAGCTGGTGACGCTGATGAACGATGTGCCGGTGACCGAGGGTCTGGAGGATTTCGTCCTGCACGCGCCCGACGGCCCGAAGCTGATCGGTTTCCTCAAGACCATGGAATTCACCTCGCTGACCCGCCGTGTCGCGGAAGCGACCAGCACCGAGGCCGGCGACGTCCAGGCCGTCGCGGTCACCGTCGAACGCGCCGATCATGCCCATGGCCCAGACGTTGGCGCCGGTTTGCCGCCGGTTGCCCGAAACGCGCCTGGCACTGAACCGGACGAAGCCGGCGGGACGGCGGAGACGTCAAAACAAGGCGATACCCCCTCCCTGCTCGCGGCACTAAGGCTGGAGCGCGCGGCCACCGGCAAGATCGACATTTCGGCCTATCACTGCATCCGCGATATCTCGACCCTGAAAGCCTGGGTCGCCGAGGCACGGGAGGCTGGCATCGCCGCCTTCGACGTCAGGGCGACATCCGCCGATCCGATGCAGGCGGAACTGATCGGCATGGCCATCGCCACGGCTCCCGGACGCGCCGCCTACATTCCCTTCGCCCATATGAGCGGCAATGGCGACCTGCTCGGTGGTGGCGCGCTCGAAAACCAGATTCCGCTGCGCGAGGCGCTGGCGGTGCTGAAACCGCTGCTCGAAGACAGATCGGTTCTCAAGATCGCGCAGAACCTGAAATACGATCTTGTCATCATGAGCCGCTACGGCGTCGATGTCGCACCGTTCGACGACACGATGCTGATCTCCTACGTGCTCGATGCCGGTACGCCCCATGGTCACGGCATGGATGCGCTTGCCGAAAAGTGGCTCGGTCATACCCCTCTTCAGCTCAAGGACGTGACCGGCTCGGGCAAAAGCTCGGTCGGTTTCGATCAGGTCGACATCGACAAGGCGACGGCTCATGCCGCCGAAGACGCCGATGTGACGCTGCGGCTCTGGCTGGTGCTGAAACCGCGGCTTGCCGCCAAGGGCCTGGTGTCTGTCTATGAGCGGCTGGAGCGGCCGCTGGTGCCGGTGCTGGCGCGCATGGAACAGCGCGGCATCTCGGTCGACAGGCAGATCCTATCGCGGCTCTCCGGCGAATTGGCGCAGGGCGCCGCTCGCCTCGAAGAGGAAATCTACCAGCTCATCGGCGAACGCATCAACATCGGTTCGCCAAAGCAGCTCGGCGACATCCTGTTCGGGCGCATGGGCCTGCCCGGCGGTTCCAAGACCAAGACCGGCCAGTGGTCGACGTCGGCGCAGCTTCTCGAAGATCTCGCCGCCGAAGGTCACGAACTGCCGCGCAAGATCGTCGACTGGCGCCAGCTGACCAAGCTGAAATCGACCTATACCGATGCGCTGCCCGGCTTCATCCATCCCGACACCAAGCGCGTCCACACCTCCTACGCATTGGCCGCGACGACGACGGGACGCCTGTCGTCCTCCGACCCGAACCTGCAGAACATTCCGGTGCGCACCGCCGAAGGCCGCAAGATCAGGACCGCCTTCATCACCGACAAGAGCCATCGGCTGGTCTCGGCCGACTACAGCCAGATCGAATTGCGGGTGCTCGCCCCTGTCGCCGAGATCCCGCAACT
>NZ_RZQA01000249.1:0-7504 GCF_004022915.1 Mesorhizobium sp. M7A.F.Ca.US.006.04.2.1 | reverse complement strand
TCCTGATCCCCTTCGCCATCCTGCCGATCTTCCTGTCGCTGGAGCGGATTCCGCAAGTGCTGCTGCGCGCATCCGACGATCTCGGCGCGAGCGGCTTGCAGACCTTCCTGCGCATCACCTTGCCGCTCAGCCTGCCCGGCGTCGCTTCGGCGGCGAGCTTCGTCTTCGTGCTGGCGATCGGCGATTTCCTGACGCCGCAGATGGTCGGCGGGATCAGCGGCTTCACCTTCGGCCGCATCCTCTACAGCCAGTTCGGCACGGCCTATAACTGGCCGTTCGGCGCGGCGCTGTCGGTGGCGCTGGCCGTCGTGGTGATCGCCGCAATCCTCATCGGCGAACGCTTTGGCCGCAACCCGGGGACTTCGGTATGAGCGCCCTGCCCCGACTGTCCACGATCTTTCTGGCCGCGATCACGACACTGGTTGCGGTCCTGCTCTACAGCCCGCTGTTCGTGCCGATCGTGTCGTCGTTCTTCACCATTTCGCATGGCTCCGTCGACTGGTCGTCGCCGACGCTTGCGACCTATGTGGCGCTGGCTGAAAACCACGACATATTGGCCGCTCTGCGCACGACGCTGATCGTCGGCGTCTGCACCGTCATCCTGTCGGTGGTCAGCGGAACGCTGCTGGCGCTCTATTATCATGGGCGCCGTTCCGGACGCTCGCTGCTGCAGTTCATCATCTTCCTGCCGTTCCTGATGCCGCCGATCATCAGCGGCCTGGCGCTGCTGATCTTCTTCCGCGAGATCGGCCTCGAACGCTCGCTGCTGACGGTCGTTATCGGCCATACGGTTTTCGTGTTGGCGATAGTCTACCGCACGGTACTGATGCGGCTGCAGTCGATGAGCCGCACGCTGGTTGAAGCGTCCTACGATCTCGGTGCCACGGGCTGGCAGACCTTCTGGCGCATCATCCTGCCGAACCTGTCGAGCGCCATGGTCGGCGGCGCCATCCTGGCCTTCGCCCTGTCATTCGACGAGACCATGATCACCATCCTGGTCACTGGCACGCAAAGCACGCTGCCGGTCAGGCTGTGGGCGATGATGCGGCTTGGCTTCTCACCCGATATCAATGCGCTGGTGGCGCTGATCCTGATGTTCACCGTGCTGCTCTGCGTGCTCGCCGCCCGCTTTCTCATCCCCAGGCAAGTTGCGACGGAACGGACGTGAGTGCCGGGCAAGAGCGCCGCAATGAGGCAGCCATATTCTTGGTCCGGCATCGATGCTGACATAATCGATGCCGGACCAAACGGAATGATGCTTACTGAAGCTTGGCCTGCAAGACGTTGACATCGTCGGTGGTCATTTCACCGTCCGTCGCTACCTTGCCGTCGACGATCTTCCACAGCCGGAACGGGCCTGTGATGTCGCCATATTTATCGAAGGCGACCGGGCCGATGACGCCTTCGTAGCGGATCGGCTTGCCGTCCTTGATCAGGCCGAGCGCCTTGGCGAACTCTTCCTTGCCAGCAAAGATCGGCGTGCCGGCCGGATCGACCGCCTTGTACATCGCGTCCTTGATCTTGGCCGGGTCCTCGGAGCCGGCAATGGCGATGGCGAGGCCAACAATCGCGCCGGCGTCATAGGAACGGTCGGCTGCCGGATTGGTCGGTTCGATGCCGGAGAATTCCTTATAGTTCTTGGTGAAATACTCCGTCGAGGCCGTCGGGCTGGTGCCGGACGACGTGCCGTAGGCTTCCTTCAGATAATCGGCGCCGACGGATTCGATGAAGTCCGGGCTGTTCATGCCGTCATTGAGCAGGAATTTCTGCACGCCGCCCTGCGAGATCCAGGTGCGGGCGACCGTGGCGCCGTCGACCGGTGTGCTGACGAGGTAGAGACCGTCCGGTTCACCGGCCATTGCCGCGGTGACTTCGGAGGCATAGCTCGACTGCTTTTCATTGTAAGGCGTGTCGGAGACGATGGTGCCGCCGAGCGCTTTGTAGGCACGCGAGAATTCGGCCACCATGTTGACGCCGAAATCGTTGTTGACGTGGATGATCGACAGCTTCTTGAAACCCTTGTCGATGGCATATTTGGCGGCGGCGACACCCTGCAGCGCATCCGAGGTGATGGTGCGGAAGAAGATGCCGTTGGTCTTGCCGTCGCGGCCGAGCGCCGTCAGAGTCGGCGAGGATGACGCTGGCGAGACCTGGACGATCTTGGCTGGCGCGGTCACCGAGGTCAGGATCGGGATCGACACCGACGAGATGATGCCGCCGATGATGACCGGCACTTTCTTGACCTGCACAAGCTGAGTGGCGGCGTCGACGGCGATGTTGCCCTGGCTCTGGCTGTCGCGCGTGTCGGTGACGAGATCGCAGCCGCGCACCCCGCCGGCTCCGTTGATGTCGCGGAAGGCCATCTCGACCGACTTGGCGCCGGCCTGGCCGTATTCACCGGCCGGGCCGGTCAGCTCCATGACGAGGCCGACGGTGATCTTGCAATCGGCGGCCTGCGCAGCACCCGCCATCGTGACGAGGGCCAGCGCTGTGGTGAGTTGGAGTATCGTCTTTGTCATTGTTGTTCCCCTTTCGTTACTCGACTGTATTTGAGTTCTGGAGCTTGTTCAGCGTTCCGGCACCTGCAGCCAGGTTTCATGCAGATGTCGCCATTCGACGCCGTTGGGCGCCGATGAACTGGTCGTGAAGACGGCGCTCGATTGACGGCGGCTGTGCTTGCCTGCGCGCAGCTGCGCTTCGACATAGAGGACGACGATGGTATCCGCGTCCTGCCAGCCGGGCCGGATGTCCTCGATCGAAATGGCGAAACCATCGTCGCAGGAAGCACGGCTTGCGCGGACATGGTCGACGACCGCTTCGCGATCGAGGATCTGCCCGTCCGGCGCCACCATGCTGAGGTCCTTGCCCATGGCGCGTTCGAAGCGGCCGAAGTCCACCGTGTTGGCTCGCGCGGCGACGAACCAGTCGACGAAGAAGCGGTGCAGGTCGATGATTTCGGCGCTGGCGCGTGAAAACAGGGAGGGTTCGCCGCTCATTTCTTCCCCGCATTGAGGTTGTAATGCATGATCGAACCGTGGCGGCCGCGGCGGTCGCGTTCCAGCGTGTAGACGTCACCTTCGAGGCCGGTGCCTTGCGCGATGACGGCCGCAATCCGCTCCCGGTCCTCGGCGTGGAGCGCAACGTCCATGATTTTCGCATTGGCAATGGCGTGGGCCTGGTTGCGGGCGCCGACGATGACCGCCGCCACTTGCGGCTGCTCCAGCACCCAGGCGCTGGCGATGGTGGCGACGTCAACGCCGTGGCGGTCGCCAACGGCCTTCAGCGCTTGCAGCAGGTGCTGGAACAGCTCCCAGCCGCCAAAATCGTCGATGATCAGCTTGTACTTGACCAGCGAGCGGTTTTCGAGCGGCGTGGCGGGCTCGGCCGCACCGAGCCATTTGTTGCTGAGGAAGCCGCCGGCGACTGAACCATAGCAGAGGAAGCTGACGCCGTTCTGTTTTGCGAGCGCGGCCAGGCTGCTGCCCGGGCGCTGGTCGAGCACGGAATATTGCAGTTGCTGGCTGACCAGCGGGATGCCGGCAGCGAGTATCTCGGCGAGCCTTGGCGTGTCGAAATTGGTGGTGCCGAGATTTCGCACCTTGCCCTCCAACCGAAGCTCGTTGAGCCAGCCCATGGCATCGACATAGCGCGGCTGTTCATAGTCCCACCAATGGAACTGCACGAGATCGAGCCGCTCGGTCTTCAGCCGCCGCAATGACTGGTCGATGATGCCCCTGATGTAGTCACGGCTGATACTGGCCAGCCGTTCGAGGTCGGGCACCAGCTTGGTGTGCACCTTCATCCGGGCCGCGACGTCGAGGCCGCGCTCGCTGGCCAGCCGCAGGCGCGCGGCACCGATCAACTCCTCGACGCCGGTGTAGATGTCGGCGCAGTCATAGGTCCAGATGCCGGCATCGAACGTGGCGATCAGATCGGCCACCGCCTGGCTGCGGTCAATGGCGCCGTGGCCGCCAGCCAGCTGCCAGCCGCCGCGAATGACGCGCGAGATGGTGTAGCCGGGGCCGAGTTCGAAGGTCTTGGCGGTCATCTAAGGTCATCCTCTTTCGGCAGCGGCACCGCCGTCGTCTCGGCGTGGCTGAACCGCCGCTTGGCGGCCCTGACGATCCGCAGCCGGCTGCCGCAATTGGGATCGGGACAAGCGATCTCGGCGTCCGAGGTCATCCAGTCGTTCGGGTGGGTTGGGCGCTGCTTGGCTGCCAGCAGCGGCAACACGGCGGCGATCGAATAGATCGAAAAAACCTGCCCTGCCGGCATCGACAGCATCTCGCCCTTGAGCTCGAAATAATCGCCTTCCTTGGCGCCGCAATAGATAGGTTTGTCCTTGGGGATGATGGCCTCGACGCGAAGGTCGAACAGCTCGAAACTGTCGTCGGCCATGTCAGGCCTCCATCAGGCTGAAGGTGACATCGCAGGCGCCGTTGCGGCGGATGACACCGCACGCGGCGGCGAACCGGTCACGCTCTTCGACGCGCACCTGCGCCACCACACTGCCGGCCAGCCAGCCTATCGGGAACAAGAGCCGCGCGCCCTGCCCGTAGTAGAGGCCAATGTCGAAGATCGCATTGGGATTGCCGCCCCACATGCGTGGCGGCACGTAGGACAGTACGATGTCGCCCGGCTGCGGGTTCAGCGTCGCGTTCTCGGCCGGCAACGGTTTTGCATAGGCCTGGCCCTCGAGGTCGGTTGATGGAACCGGACAGGAAATCTCAGGCCCCGTCCACATCGCATGGATGCCCGGAACAACGCGTGGCGTGCCGAGGTAGGCCAAGAGGAAGGCAGCGTTTTCCGGCGCCTTCTCGGGCAGCAGCAATGCCGTTACGGAAAGCTGCGAGCGCGGCTCGGTGATCCTGATGGCGGTCATGTCTGGTCTTTCGCGGCGGCGGCCTGCAACTTGCTGCGCAGGAAGGTGAAGGGTCGGCTGATGTCGGCGACCAGCGACTCGCGCGCCGCCTGCGCATCCTGCGTGGACAGCGCCGTGACGATGCGGCGGTGATATTGGGCGGTGTCGACCTCGCCGGCTTCCGAGAAGGCGTAGATGGCGACACGAATGCAGGGACCCGATTGCAGCCACAGGCTCTCGATCATCGGGATCAGCACGGCCGAACCGCAGGAGCGGTAAATCTCGAAATGAAAGCTCTGGTTGAGCGTCACTTCGCGGTCGACGTCCTTCTTGTGTTTCAAAGCCCGCATCTCGTCCCATTCGGCGAGGATGGTTTCGATGGTGGCGATCTGGCGCGGACCCATGCGGGCGGCGGCCAGCGCGATCGCCTCGCCCTCGATCAGGATGCGAGCCCGCAGGAGATCGTCGAGGCGTTCCAGCGTGATCGGCGGCACGCGCACCGAACGGTTGGGCAGCGCCTCCAGCGCCTTTTCCGTGATCAGCCGGCCGAGCGCCTCGCGCACCGGCATGGTCGAGGTGACCAAGGCGTCAGCCAGGCCACGGATGGTCAGCACCTGGCTCGGTTCGAACAGGCCGCCAATCAGGGCGCGGCGCAGCTCGGAATAAACGCGGTCCTGCACGGTCTCGCGGCCGACCGGCGCAAGCTGGGCCGCGATCACCTCGTTGTTCTTTTCGATGGCAGCCTTTTGCATGGAATTCCGTTCGTGGCCGGTTTTCGGCTTGCGGAGGAAATTAAAGCCGAATAGCGTGATCAACGCAAGTGTGATCACAAATCATAATCAGGAGGCGGCAGCGATCGTCTTCGGCCAGAGGGTTTGATGAGCGAGGCAACCAAACGGCAAGGGGAAACCCGCGCGCCGGTTCTGACGGCAAGGAATGTCGTCAGGCGGTTCGGCGGCCTTGTCGCGGTCAACGACGTCTCGTTTAACGTCAAAGCGGGCGAAATCCTCGGCCTCATCGGCCCCAACGGCGCCGGCAAGACGACGATGTTCGACCTGCTTGCCGGCAGCATATTGCCGACCAGCGGCGAAATCCTTCTCAACGGCGCGCGCGTCTCGGGCGAAGCAGCACATCTGCGCATCGGACGCGGTCTCGGCCGCACGTTTCAGATACCGCGCCCGCTGCCCAACCTGACGCTGATCGAAAACATCATGCTGGCGGCACAGGGTCAGGCCGGCGAAAAGCTGCTTGCCAATTTCGTCACGCCATGGCGCGTCGCCGCGCAGGAAAGGGCCGCCAGGACAAAGGCGCTTGAACTGCTGGAACTGGTCGCCCTCGCCCATCTCGCGCATGAGCCGGCGCGCGTGCTTTCCGGCGGCCAGCGCAAGCTGCTCGAACTCGCCCGCGTGATGATGGCCGATCCGGCGATCATCTTGCTCGACGAACCGGCGGCCGGCGTCAACGCGACGCTGCTCGAAGTCATCATCGACCGCATCCGCGACATCAATGCGCGCGGTATCACCTTCCTGCTGATCGAGCATAATATCGACATGGTGACGCGGCTCTGCCATCGCGTCCTCGTCATGGCGAGCGGCCAGTTGCTCAGCGAAGGCACGGCCGAAGAGGTCGCTCGCGACCCGCGCGTCATCGAGGCCTATCTCGGAGGCGCGGCATGAGCGAGATCGTTCTCGATGTCCGCGACCTCGAAGCCGGCTACGAGCCCGGCGTGCCGATCGTGCGCGGCGCCTCGATCACCGTCGCCAAGGGCGAGATCGTCGTGGTGCTCGGCCCCAACGGCGCCGGCAAGTCTAGCTTCATCAAGGCCATCGCCGGCCTCGTCCCGATCACCGGCGGCACAGTATTTCTGGACGGGAAGGACATCACTGCCGCGCCGGCCCACACCATGGTGCGCCTCGGGCTGGCCTTCGTGCCGCAGACCGAAAACATCTTCCCACTGATGTCGGTCGAGGACAATCTCAGAGTTGCTTGCGGCATCCTTGAGCGGCGCGAGATTCCTGCGCGCATCGAGGAGATGTATGCCGCCTTCCCCGATCTCGTCCGCCAGCGCCGCACCGCCGCCGGCAACCTCTCGGGCGGACAACGGCAGATGCTCGCCGTTGCGCGGGCGCTGATCGTCCACCCCAAGGTGCTGGTGCTAGACGAGCCGTCGGCCGGCCTGTCGCCGAAATTCGTCTCGATGGTGTTCGAGATGCTGGCAAACATCCGCAAGTCCGGCGTCACCATCCTGCTCGTCGAACAGAATGCCAAGGCAGCGCTCGCCATCGGCGACCGCGCCTATGTGCTGGTCGAAGGCAAAGACCGGCACGAGGGCATTGCCTCCGAGCTGTGGAACGATCCGGTGGTCGCCGAACTCTATCTCGGCCAGCGCCCCCGCAAGTCCGGCACAGGAGGTGGGGCATGAGCTTGCAATTTGTCGTCGACGGATTGCTGACGGGTTCGATGATCGGCCTGGGCGCCATCGGCGTGACGCTTACCTATTCGATCCTGCGCTTCTCGAACTTTGCCCATGGCGACTTCATGGCCTGGGGCACCTATGCGACGCTGGCCGTCGTCAGCGCCATCGGCGCGACAATCAGCGGCCAGCCGAAGGACAGCGGTGCGATCGGTGCCACCTTGCCGACT
>NZ_RZQA01000248.1:0-7505 GCF_004022915.1 Mesorhizobium sp. M7A.F.Ca.US.006.04.2.1 | reverse complement strand
TGCTGGCCGAAGGGGCCGCGGTCAGCAGCCGATAGACCTGGCCGCCGGCGCGGATCACCGCAATGTCGAACTGCCAGCCTTCGGCGCCGGCATGCGCGGTCGCTGCCTCGTTGCCGTTGATGGTTTCCTGCCTGACGCTGCTGTCGACGAGACCAGCCACCCAGCCGCTGCGGATATAGTCCGTCAGCGCCCGGTTCTTGTCGATCGACACGCCATCGAAACGGATCGCTATGTCGCCGGGGCCGGTGGCCGTCACCGCTGCCGCCGAATTGTCGATGATGAAGCCGTCCGGTACCGTGAACGAAACGCCAAGGCCCGGATGCAGGAAGGTTTCGCCGCGCACATAGCCTTCTTCCGGCGTGTCGCCATAGAGCAGGCCGTCTATGCCGGCGAGGAAGGAATCGCGGTCGCGCGTGCCGACGCCCGGCGCGCCGAACTGGCGGGCATGGCGCTGCGCCAGATCGATGCGCTGCGGCGTATTGGGGTGCGTGGCCAGGAAGTCGAGGCTGGCGTCGGTGGCGCCGCTGATCGAGCGGAAATCCGTGTAGGCCGACATTGATTGCAGGAAGCGGCCGGCGGCGAAAGGATCGTAGCCGGCCTCGCCGATCGACTTGATGCCGATGGCGTCGGCTTCCAGCTCCTGGTTGCGCGAGAATTGCGCGAGCCTCAGCTTGCCGCGGATCAACGCCGCCTTGGCGGTCGGGCTGTCGCCGAGCACATCGGAAACCACCTTGGTCGCCAGGCCTTCCTCTGCCTCGAGTTGCTGGCGCTGCAAGCCGTGATTGGCGGTGACGTGGCCCATCTCATGCGCGATGACAGCTGCAAGCTCGGCCGAATCATTGGCCAGCGCCAGGAGGCCGCGCGTGATGTAGAGATAGCCGCCCGGCAGCGCGAAGGCATTGACATTGGGCGAATTCAAAATGGTGATGCGATAGGTCTGTGTCGGGTTGGCGGACACCACCGTCAAACTACCGACCACCTTGGCGACCATGCGCTCGAGCTTGGGATCGGAATATTCGCCGCCATAGGTCGCCAGGATGCGCGGATGCTGCGCCCTGGCCAATTCGGCGAGCTTGTTGTTGGCGCCGACATTGTCCACCGTGATCGGCTTGTCGGAAGGCTGGAAGCCGGATTCCTGAACCTCCGGCGGCGTGAACATCTGGCAGCTTGCCAACGCCACGGCAAAGCCGGCCAGCGCGAGGAAGCGCGCCAGCGGTTTCATTCCCAATGTGTTAGCGCCGATCGCCAGAACGGCTTCCTTTCGGGTCCCGGCACATGACATTGAAAATCGGGGACGATCTTCAGAATGCTCACGTGCCATATCTCAAACTGCTGCAGTATCCGCGGCCCATCCCAGGGGCGGGCGCCGGATACTGCAGGCAAATCACGGCCTGTGCCGGACCGGTAGGGCGGACCTAGCCACACTCCCCCGGTCATGGCAAGCAAACGCCACATCGCCTGGAGCCGGTTTGACCGTAAATTATGTCCGCTTCCGGGCAACATCGCGTGATGTGGAATATCCGGCACCCGCGCCGATATAGCGCCGGAACGCCTCCGGACCAGCCCCGGCAAAGAAATCATCAGCCTTGCCGGTCGCAGCGACCAACCCATTGTCGACAAACACCATATGCTCGCCGATGCGGCGTGCATCCTCCGGCTGGTGGGTGACGAACAGCACTGTCATGGCGCGTTCGGCATGAACGGCGGCAACCAGATCCAGCATCTCGTCGCGCAAAGCCGGTCCGAGCGAAGCGAAGGGCTCGTCGAGCAGCAACACCGGTCGGTCGCGCACCAGCACGCGGGCCAGGGCGACGCGCTGGCGTTCGCCCCCGGAGAGCTCGCGCGGCAGGCGTTTCTCCTTGCCCGCAAGACCGGTGCGCGCAAGCGCCTCGGCGACCGCAGCGCGGTCCGCCTCGGTCAGCCGCAGGGATGGCGAGCGGCCGAGCCCGACATTCTGCTCGACGGAAAGATGCGCGAAGAGATTGTTCTCCTGGAACACCATCGACACCGGCCGCGCCGAGGCCGGCTCGGCGCTGACATCGACACCGCCGACCAGCACGCGGCCCGACCGTGGGGTCTCGAAGCCGGCGACCAGATTGAGCAGTGTCGACTTGCCCGAACCGCTCGGCCCCATGATGGCGGTGATCGTCGCCGCGGCAAACTCGACATCGAAAACAAGCGGCGCCTCGCCATAGCTGCCATAGCTGAACGACACTTTGTCCAGCCGCACCGGCGCGCCCTTCGCGAGCCCGTTGGCCGCCTTTTCACGCATCACGGACCTCCTCCCTTCCCAGCCAGTGCGCCGCCACGATCAACGCGAGACAGACGAGGCCGAGCAGCAGTGCGAGGCCGGCGGCATCCTCGGTGCGGTAGCTGCCCATCCGAGCCAGAAGAAGGTAGGGCAATGTCTGCACGGAATCACTGCCGAACAAGGCAATGACACCGAGATCGCCGAGCGACAGCGCCATGGCGAAAGCGAAGGCCGTGGCGAGCGGTCGCCGCAGCGACGGCCAGTCGACCAGCATCAGCCGGTTCCAGCCCGCAATGCCGAGCTGTGCACAGAGCCGTTCGTGACGCTCGCTCGCTGCATCATAGGCGGGACGCACGGCGCGGAGCGCAAACGGCATCGCCATCACCGCGTTGACGGTGACGACCATGACCGGGGCGAGGGCGAAGACATCGCCGACAAGGCGCAACAACAGGAACCAGCCGGCGCCGACGACGATCGGCGGCACGACCAGGACAAAGCCGGCGCCGGTATCGGCGGCATGTTCGAGCAGTGTCTTGCGGCCAGTCCGGCTGTTCAGCGCCAGTGCCCGCCGCGCCATGGTCAGCGCCAGCGACAGCATCACCGAAAGCAGCGCCGACAGGAAGGCGAGCGCCGCGCTGGTCAGCGTTGCCTGCCGGACAGTGGCCTCGCCGGCCAAGCGGGCGAGATCGGCACTCAATCCGGCCATCACGGTTGCCGCAATCGGCCCGACGACGAACAGCAGCGCCAGGACGATGAGTAGCGCGTTCAACCAGGTCTCGCTCCGATTGACCGAAAGATGGCGGCGTTGCGCGACCGGCAAATTGGTGTCGCCGACCACATTGGCGCCTAGCCGCGTCAGTGCCAGCACCACGATAAAGGTCAAGGCGATCTGCAGCAGCGTCAGTGTAACGGCCCGCGTGGGATCGAAATCGAAGCGCAGCGCCTGGTAGATGCCGACCTCAAGCGTCGTCGCGGCCGGCCCGCCGCCGAGCGTCAGCACGATCGTGAAGGATGTGATGCAGAGCATGAACACAAGCCCGGCGACGCCGGGCAGTGCGGCGCGCAGCGTTGGCCATTCGATCAGCCGGAACGCCGGCCGCGCCGCCATGCCGAGTTGGCTCGCCAGCCGCCATTGGTCGGCCGGTATGGTCTGCAGCGCCTCGAGGAACAGCCGCGTCGCCAGCGGCAGGTTGAAGAAGACATGGGCGACGAGAATGCCGGACAGGCCATAGATGCCCGGCCAGCTTCCGCCGCCGATAACGGCAAGCACGCCGGCGAAATAGCCGGCACGGCCATAAAGCGCCAGGATGCCGAGCGCTGCAACGATGGCCGGCAGCGCCAATGGCACGGCGAAGATCTGCAGGATGAAGGCGCGGCCGAAGAAACGTGGATGCCGCGACAGAGCGCGCGCCACAAACAGCCCCGGGATGACCGAAAGCAGCGTCGACAGGACCGCTTGCCAGAGCGTGAAGCGAATGACGCGAAGCAGATAGGGATCGAAGGCTGCCCAGGCGCCCGAGAAATCATGGGCGCCCTCGAAAAGCAGGCCAGCAAACGCGCCGCCGATCAGCAGCGCGATTGCAGCGAGCGCGACAATGCCGGCACTGACGCGGGAATCCGTGGAATGCGCCGGCGCCATCGCGCTGCCTATTTGCTCATCGCCGCCAGCCATTCATCGACCCAGGCCTTGCGGTTGGCGGCGACCTCTTGCGGGCTGAACAGCAAGGTCTTCGTCGGCTTGACCAGTTTGTCGAAGGCCGGATTGAGCGGCTTGTCGGTCTTGCCTGCCGGGAACATCCAGTTGGTCTCGGGGATGGCATCCTGGAATTTCGGCCCGGTCATGAAGGCCATGAACTTGGCCGCCAGCGGATTCTTGGCTCCTGTCGTGGTGATACCCGCCACCTCGATCTGCAGATACTCGCCCTCCTCGAAGGAGGCCGCTTGGTAGCGCTCCGTGTTCTCGGCGACCATGTGGTAGGCTGGCGACGTCGTGTAGGACAGCACCATCGGCGCCTCGCCCTTGGTGAACAGCCCATAGGCCTCGCTCCAGCCCGGCGTCACGGTCAGCACCTTGGCCTTGAGCTTGGCCCAGGCCTCGGGTGCCTTGTCGCCATAGACCGACTTGACCCAAAGAAGCAGGCCGAGGCCTGGCGTCGAGGTGCGCGGGTCCTGGATGACGATCTTGTCGTTGGCACTGCCTTCGATCAGCTCCTTCAGGCTCTTCGGCGGCGTCTTCATCTTCTGCGTGTCGTAGACGACAGCGAAATAGCCGTAGTCGAAGGGGACAAACGTGTCGTCGCTCCAGCCGCCCGGCACACTGACATCCGTCACCGCGCCATGCGGCGCGAACAAGCCTGACGCCTTGGCATCGGCGGTGAGATTGGTATCCAGGCCAAGCACGATATCGGCCTTGGTCGATGTGCCTTCCAATCTGACGCGGTTGAGCAGCGCGACGCCATCGGCGACCGAGACGAAGTCGACGTCGCAGCCGCATTCGGCCTCGAACTCCTTCTTCACCACGGGACCCGGACCCCAGTCGGCGGTGAAACTCTCATAGGTGTAGACGGTGAGCTTGTCCTTGGCCAAGGCGGGCCCGGACAAGGCCACGACCGTTGCTGAAACAAGAGCATATAAAAGCGTGCGCATCGGCGCCTCCTTCGTTCGAATTGAAAGGAATTGAGGCGTCGGACTGTCCGAAACGTCTAATCCCTCCGCCGGTACAAACCGGATCAGGTTCAGCGGGTTGGCGAGACTGCCTCTCAGCCGGTCCGCGAAGATCGCGTCCGGCACCCCGTTAGAGCGTTTCGACACATAGGCCGGGCCGATCCGCCATGCAAGCGGGAGTTTGCCGCCTTCCGTTTCCCGTGCCGGGCTGGTAAGGGCCACACGATATGAGCACATTCACCATCCTGCTTGGCGGCGATCTCATCCGTACGCCACGGCTCGACCGTCAGGTCAAAGGCTCCCGCGTCATCGCCGCCGACGCCGGCATCGGTCATGCGCGGTTGCTGGGTCTCGTGCCGGAGCTGTGGGTGGGTGATTTCGATTCGGTGCCGGCCAACCTGCCGGACGATCTCGCTTCCGTGCCGCGTCGGACCTTCCCGGCGGAAAAGGACCAGACCGATGGCGAACTTGCCGTCGCCGCGGCACTGGAGCGCGGCGCGACCCGCCTGGTGCTGGCCGGCGCCTTTGGCGGCAAGCGCGCCGACCACGCTTTTCTGCATCTGTCGCTCGCCCTGCGGCTGGCGGAGGCGGGAACGGACGTGCTTTTGACCAGCGGCGCTCAGGAAGGCATCCCCCTGCTGCGCGGAACGGCCGGCTTCGACTATGCCGACGGCACGCTGTTTTCGGTGCTCGGCTTTTCCGAGCTCGACGGCCTGACCGTCACCGGCGCCAAATGGCCGCTCGCTCACGTCAAGGTGGCGTTCGGTTCGTCGCTGACCATTTCCAACGAGGTCAAGTCCGACAAGACCGGGGGCCGCCTCGAAATCGCGCTCGGCCATGGCCGCGCGATGCTGCTCGCTCATCCCTATCCCTTACCTGAAAGCTGACATGGCCCCGCCCCTTCTCAACCTCGACGGGATAAAACTGACCTTCGGCGGCACGCCGCTGCTCGATGGCGCCGCCTTGACGGCTTCGGCCGGCGACAAGATCGCGCTGGTCGGCCGCAACGGGTCCGGCAAGTCGACCCTGCTGAAGATCGCCGCCGGCCTGATCGAGCCGCAGGACGGCGAAGTGTTCCGCCAGCCTTCGGCGACCGTCCGCTATCTGCCGCAGATGCCCGACATGGAAGGTTTTGCCACTGTCCGCGCCTATGTCGAGGCCGGGCTTGGCCCCGCCGACGATCCCTACCGCGCCAGCTATCTGATGGAGCATCTCGGCCTGTCGGGTGAGGAACGTCCGAACGACCTGTCGGGCGGGGAGGCGAGGCGCGCCGCCCTTGCCCGCGTCATGGCGCCGGAGCCCGATATCCTGCTGCTCGATGAGCCGACCAACCATCTCGACCTCTCGGTCATCGAATGGCTGGAAGAAGAACTCATCCGCACCTCCTCGGCGCTGATCGTCATCTCGCACGACCGCCGCTTCCTCGAACGCGTGTCGCGCGCCACGGTCTGGCTCGATCGCGGCCAGACCCGCAGGCTGGACAAGGGCTTCGGCCATTTCGAGGAATGGCGCGACCTGGTTCTGGAGGAAGAAGAACGCGAGCAGCACAAGCTCGGTCGCCAGATCGTTCGCGAAGAGCATTGGCTGCGCTACGGCGTGACGGCGCGGCGCAAGCGCAACATGCGCCGGCTCGGCGAGTTGCAGACCATGCGTCAGCGTTTTCGCGGTCATCGCGGGGCCGAAGGGTCGGCGATCATGGTGGCGAGCGACGCCACCGAGTCCGGCAAGCTGGTGATCGAGGCGAAAAACATCGAAAAGAGCTTTGGCGATCTCACCGTGGTCAAGGCGTTTTCGACCCGCATCCAGCGCGGCGATCGCGTTGGCCTGGTCGGGCCGAACGGCGCCGGCAAGACCACGCTCTTGAAGATGCTGACCGGCGAGATGAAGCCGGACGCAGGTTCGGTGCGGCTCGGCACCAATCTGGAGATCGCAACGCTCGACCAGAAGCGCGAGGCGGTCGACCCGCAGGAGACGCTGGCACAATATCTCACCGATGGGCGCGGCGAAAACCTCGTCATCAATGGCGAGCAGCGCCACGTGGTCTCCTACATGAAGGATTTCCTGTTCAAGCCGGAGCAGGCGCGCACGCCGGTGCGCGAGTTGTCCGGCGGCGAGCGGGCGCGGCTCCTGCTGGCGCGCGTGCTGGCGCGGCCCGCAAACCTTCTGGTGCTCGATGAGCCGACCAACGATCTCGACATGGAGACGCTTGAACTGCTGCAGGAACTGGTCGCCGGTTTCGCCGGCACCGTCATCCTGGTCAGCCACGACCGCGATTTCCTCGACCGCACCGTGACCAGCCTGATCGCGCCGGATGGTGAAGGCCGCTGGATCGAATATGCCGGCGGCTACTCCGACATGTTGGCGCAGCGCGGCGGCACGAAGCTGGACGACCGCAAGGCGCGGGCGAGAGCCGAAAATGGCGAGGCGCCCGCGTCAGGCAAGAGCGAAGCCGCCGCGCCAAAAGTGCCGGCGAAGAAACTGTCGTTCAAGCAGAAATTCGCACTGGAATCCCTGCCGAAGAAAATCGAAGCTGTGATGGCCTCTATCTCGCGGCTGGAGAACAACATCGCCGATCCGGCCTATTACGAGC
>NZ_RZQA01000247.1:0-7531 GCF_004022915.1 Mesorhizobium sp. M7A.F.Ca.US.006.04.2.1 | reverse complement strand
CGCAGAGACGCTGGGGCCGAAGGCGATCATTTCGGAGGTCGCCCGCCGTTATGGTCTCAGGCCGCAGCAGGTCTTCGCCTGGCGCCGCGAAGCGCGCAAACAGGCCGCTTCGGTGCAGCAAGATTCTCCTGCCTTTGTGCCGGCGGTTGTGGCGGCGGCGGAACCTGCAGCCAGCCGTTCACCGAAGCAGCGGAAACGGCAAGCCACCCGAGATGCCGGCATGATCGAGCTTGAGATCGACGGCATCGCGATGCGCGTCGGCCGGGGCGCCGATACCAAGACGGTGGCCGCAGTGATCCGCGCGCTGAAGGCGACGTCGTGATCGGGCCGACGGGTGCGGTCAAGGTCATGGTGGCGACGAAGCCCGTCGACTTCCGCAAGGGTGCGGAGGGATTGGCGGCGCTGGTGCGAGAGACAATGGGGGCCGATCCGTTCAGCGGGGCCGTCTACGTCTTCCGGGCGAAGCGGACTGACCGGATCAAGCTGATCTTCTGGGATGGCACCGGGGTTTGCCTGCTAAGCGTTTGGAGGATGGGGAGTTCCGCTGGCCGAAAGTGCATGACGGCATGATGCGGCTGACGGCCGCGCAGCTCTCGGCGCTACTCGAAGGTCTCGACTGGCGGCGAGTCCATGAGGCGCGCCGGACCCGCGTGCCAGCCCAGGCGGGCTGACCCGCGACGAAGTGAATCAGCCTAGATTCCGCTGTCGCGGGCTGTCGGCGAATATGGTCTGATCCGTTCATGGCGATGACGGCTGACCAGCTTCCCGACGATCCGGACGCGCTGAAGGCGATGGTCCTGGCGCACGACGTCGAGAATGCCCGTCTGATTCAGATCATCAAGGAATTGCAGCGTCACCGCTTCGGCCGGCGTGCCGAGACGCTCCCCGAGGATCAATTGCTGCTGGGGCTCGAAGAGGCGGAGCAGATCGAGGCCGCCGGTGAGGAAGAGAAGGAGCAATCTGCTCCCGCCGAGCGGCAAGCAAAGGCCACGAGGCGCCGGGCCAACCGGGGCGCGCTGCCACCCCATCTGCCGCGCGTGGAGATGGTCGTCGACATCGAGGACCATGCCTGCCCATGCTGCCGCAATGGCTTGCATCGGATCGGCGAGGACGTGAGCGAGCGGCTCGACATCGTTCCGGCGCAGCTGCGTGTAATCGTCGTGCGCCGGCCCAAATATGCCTGCCGCGCCTGCGAGGACGTCGTGGTTCAGGCTTCCGGCGCCGGCCCGGCTGATCGAGGGTGGTCTTCCGACCGAGGCAACGGTCGCCCAGGTGCTGGTCTCAAAATATGCCGATCACCTTCCGCTCTATCGTCAGGCGCAAATCTACGCCCGGCAGGGTATCAATCTCGATCGCTCTACGCTCGCCGACTGGGTCGGCCGCGCCGCCTGGCACCTGCGTCCGGTGCATGAGCGGCTGCTTGGCAAGCTGAAGTCCTCGGCAAAACTCTTCGCCGACGAGACGACCGCGCCGGTGCTCGATCCCGGCCGCGGCAAGACTAAGACAGGTCAACTCTGGGCCTATGCCCGCGATGACCGACGATGGGAGGGGAGCGACCCGCCGGGCGTCGCCTATGTCTATGCGCCGGACCGAAAGGCCGAGCGTCCGATCGCTCATCTCGCAGGCTTCACCGGAATCTTGCAGGTCGACGGCTATGGCGGCTATCGCGTGCTGGCCGACAAAAGCGGCGTCACGCTCGCCTTCTGCTGGGCGCATGTCCGTCGGCGCTTTTATGAACTGGCAGCAGCCGGTCCCGCGCCGATCGCCAGTGACGCGCTGAGACGGATCGCCGAACTCTACAAGATCGAGGATGACATCCGTGGCCGATCGGCCAACGAGCGCCGCGCGATGCGTCAGGACAAAAGCCGCGCCATCGTCGCCGATCTCGAACCCTGGCTGCGTGAGAAGCTCGGCCTGATCAGTCAGAAGACCAAGCTCGCAGAGGCAATCCGCTACACGCTCTCACGCTGGGAAGGCCTCTCGCACTTCCTTGACGACGGCCGCATCGAGATCGACAGCAACACCGTCGAACGCTCGATCCGTCCGATCGCAATCTCGGGGTCATTCTGCCCATGTTGGGCAGGAGGTCGAAGTCCCGTGCGCAGCAATGGATCTGGGCTCCCCGCGCGCGTCGCTTGCTGCACTGCTTGAACTGAACAAGCTCTTGATCCAGCGCCGTTTCCGGCGAGGCTCTCCGGATGGTTTCATCATCGGGGAGACTCAAAATGAGAACCTTGCCGCCACCGACACGATCTCTCGTGATCGTTCGCCAGCTCAGCATGCGCTCGACTCGCACAAGCTAGTCGGGCTGAGCGCAGCGCAACGAACGATCGTGATCGCCCGGCTCGCCAATGTGCTGATGGCCGCCGCCGGTATCGTGACGGAGGAGAGCCGCGATGACGAGCCGTAATCTGATTCCGGCCACCATCCTCAAGCGCAAGGCCGTTGTCTATGTACGTCAGTCCACGCAGGCGCAAGTGCAGCTCAATCTTGAGAGCCAGCGTCGGCAATATGAGCTGGTCGACGTCGCGCGGCGCTGGGGATTCCGCAAGGTTGAGGTGATCGACGAGGACTTGGGACGCACCGCAAGTGGAGCTGTGGAACGTCCCGGTTTCGAACGCCTGGTCGACGATCTGTGCACCGGTCATGTGGGCGCTGTGCTTTGCCTGGAGGCGTCCCGCCTGTCTCGCAACGGACCGGACTGGCATCGGCTGCTCGAGTTGTGCGGCGAAGTCGATGCACGGGTGATCGATCTGGACGGAGTCTACGATCCGGGACTGCCGAACGATCGCCTGCTGCTCGGCATGAAGGGGAGCATAAGCGAGTTCGAACTCGGGGTGCTGCGTGCTCGCATGTACGAAGCTGACCGCGCCAAGGCACAGCGCGGCGAACTGCGCATCTCTGTGCCCTTCGGCTACGTCTGGCACCGGGATTACGGTCTCGGGTTCGATCCCGATATACGCCTGCAGGAGACCATTCGCCTGATATTCGCGCGTTTCCGCGAACTCGGCAGTGCCCGCCAGGTCCTGATCTCGATGATCGACGATGGCGTGCATTTCCCCAGACCCTCCGACGGCAAGAAGATGGTGTCCTTCGCCTGGGTTCCGGTCCGCTACCGCAACGTGATCTCCGTCCTGAAGAACCCGTTCTACGCCGGCGCTTATGTCTATGGTAAGAGCGAGAAGCGCACCGAGATCGTGGATGGCCGCGTCCGCAAGAGCTATGGTCATTACAAGCCGGCCAGCGATTGGGCGGTGGTGCTCAAGGAGCATCACGAAGGCTATATCGGATGGAGCGAGTACGAACGGAACCAGGAACTTCTCGCCGCCAACGCCTATGGCAAAGCCGGCGGCGTCAAGTCGGGCCGCGGCGGTCGCGCGTTGCTCCCGGGTCTTCTCTCCTGTGGTCGATGCGGGCGAAGACTGGTTGTCACGTATGCCGGACGTGGCCAAGGTTACCCGGTCTATCGTTGCGAGAACACCATGATGGCGCAGGCGCGATGCATGTCGTTCAACGGCTTTCGCACCGATGCGGCGGTGGCCCGCGAAGCCTTGGAGGCGGTTGCGCCGATGGCGATCGAGGCGGCGTTGGAGGCTGAACAGATGCAGCTGGAGAGCGAAGCCAGGCGGCGGCAGATGATCGAGATGGACCTGCAGCAGGCACGCTATGAGGCATCGCTCGCCGAGCGCCGCTACGCCGCCTGCGACCCGGAGAACCGGCTTATAGCGGCCCAGCTCGAGAGGAACTGGGAAGCTAGGCTCAGGCGCGTGGAGACCTGCGAGGCCCGGCTCAGTGAAGTCCAGCGTATGGAGCCTGTCGACGCGATCCCTGACTTCACCGGCCTCGCCCAGGATCTCGAAGCCGCCTGGAATGCGCCGGGTGTCGATATGCGGTTCCGTCAGCAACTGCTGCGCGCGCTCATCAAGGACATTGTGGCGGACGTCGATGACGACGCGCGCGATGTGATCCTGACCATCCATTGGCATGGGGGCCAGCATTCCCAGGTAAGGGTTCGCAAGTCCAAATCCGGAGAGCATGGCCAGAGTACGCCTGAGGAGGCTCTGGCGGTCATGCGATCCATGGCAACGCGATGGTCGGATGCCGAAATCGCCGCCACACTCAACCGCATGGGCATGAAGACGGGTCAGGGAAAGACCTGGACGGCGCGACGCGTCCAATCCCTGCGCACGGTGCACAAGATCAGCGGCTATCGGTCTTCCGACAAGAACGGCGAGTGGCTTACCATGTCGGACGCGGCCGCGAAGCTTGGCGTGTCGCACGTCAAAATCCGCCGGTTCGTCAGGGACGGCATATTACCAGCCGAGCAGGTCATGCGCGGCGCGCCCTACCAGATCCGCGCCAGCGACCTTGAAGATGAACGGATCAAGGCCGATTTGGCGCGCAAATCTCCGCGTATCATCAACGACGATAATCAGAAATCGCTGTTTCCCGCCATTTGAAGAGGGGGTGCATAATGAATCAGTCTTCGCGCTCAACCGCAAGAACGCGCTCTTCGCAGGCTCTGACGGCGGCGCCGAACACTGGGCAGTCATCGCCTCGCTGATCGAAACCTGCAAGCTCAATGGTGTCGAACCGCTCGGCTTATCTCGCCGATGTCCTCACCAGGATCGTCAACGGCCACCCCAACAGCCAGATCGACGATCTCCTGCCTTGGGTCTACATCAACAAGCTCGAGCTCAAGGCCGTGGCCCGAGAATACCGCTTACTCTTGACATGCACGGGCCGGAACAGGTTAACCCGCATATCTGCGCGATGCCGCGAGCATGGTTGCGGTCGGTCTTGTTGACCTGTGCCTTGAGAACGCCTTGGAATGACGGGGCTCGATACAGGTCACGTAGTCCGGCTGCCGCCAGACCAACCATTGGGATAAGGGGCCGGCTTCAAGCCTGATCCGGGCGAGATTCCATGCGGGGTTCTTCAATGCGTCAGCAAGATCGTCCGGATGACTAGCAACCTTCATCTCTCGGCAAATTCGGCGCCCTTCTCACGATGCAAACGGTGGTCTCTTTCACGGAGACGTCCAGTCCGGCATAATTTTTCATGCTGCGCTTCCTTTCCTGATGCTTGTGGCTGTTCACACAGACCACGTTTTGTCATCATCTCGAAGCGCAGCACTTCAAAACAACCCGTTCAAGGCGGGGGGCAAAGCCGAATACCACAATCTAAACACCTAGCGATGCTGTTCAAATTCGCCTTGCCGGCATGGGACCCCATCGCTGTCATCACAGGAAGCAGTACGTGGGAGGGGAACTGCTCGCAGTGATGAATCGTGTTCCGAGCCACTACCCATTCAGTTTCGTCCCAGTTGTTACCTCCCGTATTCAGGTTGCGGTCGAACCGCGGGAAGGCCGAACTAGTGATTTCCAGGCGAATTTGATGGCCGGCCGGAAACCAATTACTTGTGGCGTCGAGATCAATCTCGATTTTGCATATAACGCTCGGTTCCATGAAAACAGCCCGATCAAAGCCCTCGCGATAGCGGACGCGCAGTATCCCGTCCACCACGTCAATCGCACGGCCATCGGGATGTACGTCCAACAGTCTGGCCACGAAGTCCGTGTCCGGGGCCGAAGAAGAGACGAAGAGGACCGCCCGGACAAATCCGGTAACCTCCATGCCCTCTGTGAGGGGCGGTGAAGTGAAGCAGAGGACGTCTGGACGAAGCTGGACGTCCTGGTAATCGCGGGGTCCTATAGTAGTTCCACTTGACTTCCCGCCGTCCATCCCCAAGAACGGCGCCGGATCCCCAGGGTCGTAGGTAAACGTGTCAGCCGGCTCGTCGGCACTCGGAGGCTCTACATCAAGAGTCCCGTCGCCTAGACGGGTCGCGGCATTCCCGCCGCTGCGGAGGAACCAGTGCTGCAGTTCCACACCAAGAGGGGGCCATTCTGACGCGGCACGCCACTCGTTGCGACCCATCACGTAGTACTGGACGCGGGGCATTCCCTCGATCCGGTCGGGCTTGTCGTTCAGCCAGCAGTCGAACCAGTCCAGGTAGATCTGCCAGCAATCCAGGCGCGCGTCGCCCAGCTCGCGCTCGCCGATAACCGTCGGGGCTTTGAGACTCTCGGTGCCACAATGCGTGGCTGGCGACAGAATGATATGTTGGTGATCGCGTGCCGCCGGGCTCAATCCGCGAGCACTAAAAACGCGCTGCTGGTGAAGCGCGTCGGCAGCCCCCACGTCGTACCACGAGTTCACGAACAGGGCTGGGACGTCGATGGTCGAGTCCTCGCTAAGCATCCCATTCCGATCCCCCCAGGGATCGCCTGGGTCACGCGAGACCCAGTCCTCCCAGTCAGTCGGCGGTCCCCCAAGGCTCTTAAGCATGTTGACGAGCGGCAGCGACGCGAAAGCCCGCTGATACTCCTCATCGCTTTTCGGTTGCACTCGGGACCGGTCCTTCGCTGCGGTTTGGTGGAACCAGGGGACAAACGCGGCAACCTCCACCGCACCGCCGAGACGGAGATCCCCGTTGCGATATCGCCCTCCGGCAGAGCCGTTCGCGCCGCCCGATCCCTGCGCAATTGCGCATCGGTGGGCTGGATGGCACAACTGCGCCAGCAAAACCTGCGCGATACCAAGCGCCGAGCACCCATATGTGCCCACGCGTCCATTCGACCATGGCTGCTGCGAAATCCAGGACAGCGTGTCATAACCGTCGTCCCCTATATGTTCCCTGAGCGTGAATACGCCGCCGGAATCGAAGACGCCACGACGCTCCTGCACAAGTACAGCGAACCCTTGTCCAGCAAACATTCTTGCCACTTTGTGGCGAGGCTCAACCGGACAGCGATAGGGCGTCTTACCGTATTGAGTTCGGATAAGGATTGACCCGAGTTCCCCAGTGTAACCAATAGGCCGATACAGGTCCGTGGCGAGCTCAACGCCGTCCCGCATTGGAACGCGCAAGCCGGTCTGCAAAACCACTTCGTATCGCGGCGTTGGCGGTTTAATCGGGCCTAGTTCATTACACACTTCAGAGTGCCTCCCAGACATTGAGACTGATTCAAGATGGAGTGGCCAATTTCGACGGGTCTCAGCATTCTATCTGCACGGTGGTGTGTTCGTCGCATTCACAGTACAACGATGAACTCTGTGCCGTTGCTAAGTTGTTTGAAAAGAAACTCAACCGTGCTTCTCTAGCAGGTCCGGCACTCAATGATGGCGCGTTGCCACCCCAATTTCCCTATTGCTTAAATCAATGTGACAGCGCGCCTACGCCGCTGTGCAAAACATCAATTGTGAGTCTCACCGCCATTATGTGCCGATCCATGGACCCCCATTCCATGCTGATTGACGCGGGCCGATGGGGCAAGCTGCTTGATGTGAGAAGCGACGGGCTCCCCGACCGATCGCAGCTTGTTATCACCGTTTGTTTGAAATAGTGGAGGTAGGCTAGCCAGGCGGCAAGCTGTTCAAATTCGCCTTGCCGGCATGGGACCCCATCGCTGTCATCACAGGAAGCAGTACGTGGGAGGGGAACTGCTCGCAGTGATGAATCGTGTTC
>NZ_RZQA01000246.1:0-7536 GCF_004022915.1 Mesorhizobium sp. M7A.F.Ca.US.006.04.2.1 | reverse complement strand
GTTTCATTTTCAATCCGGAAACCGCCGAAGAGTGAGATTCTATTTGCAGCGCCGCTGTCCTCACTTTGCATTTGCTATCCCAGCCTGACGAAATCCTAACTCAAAACTAACGCTTCGCAACAGTCGGCCTTCGCGCTCAAGCGCTGCCGTAACGGCAGGCTGTTTAGGCTTTGCTAAATTAAGGCGACCAAGTCAACGAAAGGCTTGGTTCGAGGGGGGCGCGTGTCCAGGACAAGAGCCAATTTGCTGCTGCTGTTTGCAGCCGCTTTGTGGGGCTTCGGCAATGTCTCGCAAAAGATGGTGCTTGTGCATCTCGACGCGCTGAGTGCTGTGGGTCTGCGATGCCTGATCGGCGGGCTGCTTGTGCTGCCCTTTGTCTTCATGGAGAAGCGGCTTCCGCTCGGGCCGGACTATTTTTCCAGCTTGGCCAAGGTGGGCGCGCTGTTTGCCATCTCCATCACGCTCCAGCAGCTTTGCTATCTCGGGGCCTCCGTCACCAATGCGAGCTTCCTGGTAAGCACGGCAACGGTAATGACACCGCTGGCCGCCTGGTTTCTCGTAGGCGAACGTCCGACAGCGAGTCTTACAATCGCCGCCGGATTGACCCTTGTTGGAGCCCTGCTGTTGTCGGATGGGATAGCCGGGTTCAGCAGTGGCGATCTTACCGCTGTGCTCTCGGCTGCCTGCTATGCGCTCTGGGCAGTCGAGCTGGGCCGGCACATGCAGGTGCATGCGCGGCCGTTCACCGCTGCCGCGACACAGTTCTTCGGCGCCGCAGCCTTCGCCCTGCCGCTCGGTGCAATGCAAGGCAATCTGTCGCTGGCCGCCGCATCCGCAGCCGGCCCGGAACTGGTCATCCTCGGCGTGTTCTCCACTGCGATTGCCTTCGGCATACAGACGGTTGCCCTCCGCTTTACGCCGGCCAGCCACGCCGCCGTGATCGTCAGCGCAGAAAGCGTTTTCGGGGCGCTGGGCGCGGCAATCTTTCTCGGCGAGCGGAGCTCGTCCGCGAGCGTCTTGGGTGCCGGCATCATCCTGGGTGCGATCCTGTCCGTTGCAATGTCGAACCGAGCGCTGCAGGCACGCACGTCCTTGCGAACCGCTTCGGTTCAACCCTTCGACGCGGCCCCTGCCTTTGCAACTGCGTCCGCAAATCGGGCGGGCGATCGTCATCCCAACAATTCAGGTCCAGTGGAGGAATGTGATGGCCCTTGCCGGTGATGCGAAACGTATTCCAGACCCGGCCGGACTTGTCGCGGGGGCGCAGTGATGGATGCGCGGACAATCCTTCTTCCGGTCGCACATTTGGTATCGGCGCTTCGCGCCCGCATGAAAGGACCGGGTGGCTACTACAACAGCGGCAATGCGCTCGGCCTCATTGTCGGTCTGGCGATCCAGATTGCCACCGCGCCGGTCGGCCTGCATGAAGGAAGCAGCGTCACCATGGCGGTGATCGAATATTTCGCTGGCAGCCATGGCACTGTTGCGCTGACCTTGACCACCCTGGTCTTCTTCTGGGGCGGCGAGGCCTATCACCGGGCCTGGGCAAGGCCGGATGCTCCCGATCCCGCCCTCAACCGTCTGGGCGACTTCCTGTCGGGCCTGGGTGCGATCGGGCTCGGCATTGCCCTGTTGCTGCTCGGCGATCCATTGCTTGCGGCGACCTCCGGCCTGCTGCATGCGCTGGGCAAATTCGGCAGCACCTTTCACAGGCCCGGCACGCCAATTTCGATCTGGCCGGCCGCTTGGCCCGATCCGTTCCGCAGTGCGGTGCTCGCCAGCCGGTTGCCGGCAATGCTGGCGACGACAGTGGCCCTCGCCCGCGGTTTGCCTGAGGTCTGGTGGAGCGGCTCCTTCGCGGCCCTCGCCATGCCACTGACCTTGCTCGGCTGTTATCTCTTGTGGACCAAGGCCGATCTGCTGCTCTTCGGCGTGGGCACCAAGGCCACCCGCCAGATTTCCACTAGTTGAACCCGCTTTTTGAAACGACCGGATGTCGAGATGGGGAATGACATGTTTGGCAGTGTGTATCATCAGGACGCCGGCCCCCCACCCTTTCGCGAACGGGTGCGGATGACAGGCTGGGGCAGTCTCCTGACGCCGGCCGGTTCAATCTCGAGAATGACAGGAATACTTGCAGCTTCGCTGTTTTGGGGGGTCTCTGCCCATGCCGCGAACGTTGACGTCGCCATCGTGTTCGCGGTCGACTTTTCGTCATCCATCGATCCGAAGATCGCCGATATGCAACGCGAGGGACATGCCGCGGCACTCACCTCGCCAGAGATCATCGCCGCCATCAGCCGGAATTATGTTGGTTGCATCGGCGTTGCCTATTTTGAGTGGTCGAGCCCCGGACACGCGCGCGTCGTGCTGCCGTGGACAAGCATCTGCGGACTGGAAGATGCCGAAGCGGCGGCTGCGGTGATCAGCAGGAAAGGCGATACCGGCTTCATCCGCAGAGGGCGTGGCGGAACATCCGTCTCCTCGGCTATCGACATCGGCAGTCTCCTGCTCGACCAGTTCCCGGGAAAGGCCGCAAAGAAAGTCATCGATATCTCCTCCAATGGCGAGAACAACGACGGGCTTCCCGTCCAGCCGAGCAGGTCGAACGCCATAGCCAAGGGATATACGATCAATGCCATCGCCATCCCGGCGGAGGATGAGAATCCCGACCAACCTCTGGCATCCTATTTTGCCAAATCGGTCATTGGCGGTTCCCAGGCCTTCGTCATGACGCCGAAGGGGCCAGACGACTACACCATGGCGCTTCGCCGCAAGCTCGTGACTGAAGTAAGCATGAACGACGACCGTCCGCTGTGAAAGTGTGCCATGTAGGACGAACTTTCGAGGCCCCATCCCGGAGCGCATTGCTCAACGAGAACCCGCGCCCTGCAGCGCGAGACCTTGTAGGACCGTCAGGACAACAGCCTATCGCCGCAATGCGTGCACGCTTGCCTTGCCTTCGCCGCCTACCGGCAAAGCCATGTCATCGTCGAGAAGGCGCGTGATGCGGGCAAAGCCGGTGAACGCTTTCCTTGCTTCCTCGGCCGACATCTGGCCCGACAAAGCGGCCGAGCAACAGTTCAGCGCGCACTGATAAACCGGACCGCGCCGTCCCGTTGGCCATTTCCGCAAGAACATCATGGCTTCGGCAACACTATCGATTTCTTCCGCAGGGTGTCCTTGCCCGCGCGAAATCCGCACGGGCGAAAAGAAATGCAATTGATCCATCGTTTCCTCCCGGTCGACCGCAATGCGCTCGATCGAACCCCACCAAACGCACCAACAGCCGGTTGGTTCCAGCCAAAAATGGAATTTTTTAGAAATCTGTCAGGCGAAGGCGATCACCTGTGCGGTGGTGAGTGTCGCCTACATCGTCGGAAAGTGGCAGGCGACTTTGCGACCGGGGCGGTATTCCCGCAACTGCGGCCGCTCCGATCGGCAGCGCTCCGCCGCGATCGGGCATCGGGGATGGAAACGGCAGCCGGTTGGAGGGTTCAGAGGGCTCGGTACGTCGCCGGTGAGGATGATGCGCTTGCGCGTCCCGCTGGGCGTCGTCTCCACGATAGGAACCGCCGAGATCAGCGCCTGGCTATAGGGATGGGCCGGTGCTGCAAACACCTCTTCCGCCGGCCCTTCTTCGACGATCGAGCCGAGATACATGACCGCTATGCGGGTTGAAACCTGACGTACCACCGACAGGTCGTGGGCGATGAAGATGTAAGTGAGATTGAGCTTCTCCTGCAGATCGGCAAGCAGGTTGACGATTTGCGCCTGCACCGACACGTCGAGCGCGGAGACGGGTTCGTCGAGGACCACGAGGTCCGGGTTCAATGCAATAGCCCGCGCGATGCCGACGCGCTGGCGTTGCCCGCCGGAAAATTCGTGCGGAAACCGCATGACGTGATCCGGCAGCAGGCCGACAAGGTCGAACAGTTCCGCCACGCGTCTGGTGATCTCGCTCGACGAGAGCCTGCCATGGATGCGCAGCGGCTCGGCCACCAGGTCGCCGACGCGCCGGCGCGGATTGAGCGATGCCGACGGATCCTGGAAAACCATTTGCAGGCGGCGCCGGAGCGGCCTGAGTTCGGACAGCGACTTCGAGGTGATATCGTTGCCTTCGAACAGAAGCTCGCCGTCCGATATGTCGTAGAGCCTCACCAGGCAGCGCGCCAGCGTGGACTTGCCGCATCCGGATTCGCCGACCAGGCCGACCGTCTCGCCGCGCCACACGGTCAGGGAAACATTGTCGACCGCATGAACGGTTCGCTTGCCTTCGGCGGAAAAACGGCTGCCGATGGAAAAGCGCTTGCCCAGCGAACGCGTCTCGATAATGGGGCGGTTCTTGTCGGTCATCGATCCGCTCATGCCTGTGCCACCCTGAAGCACGCCGCGGCATGAGTGCCGCTCCCGAGGTCGGGTTTGCCGGCCTCGCAGGGCTCATAGTGAACTGGGCACCGCGGACCGAACGCACAGCCCTGCGGCAATCGCAGCAATGACGGCGGCGAACCGGGAATGGCCGGCAGGCGGCGTGGTTTTTCGCCGGTCAGCGGCGGGATCGAACCGAGCAGCGCGCGCGTATAGGGGTGTCGCGGATCGGAAAACAGCTCCGCGCGACTGCCGCGCTCCACCACGCGGCCGGCATACATGACCATGACCCGGTCGGCGAGTTCGGAGACCACGCCCATGTCATGCGTGATGAAGACCACCGCCGACTTGTGCGTCGCGCGCAGCTTGCGCACCAGATCGAGAATGCCGGCCTGTACGGTGACGTCGAGCGCCGTGGTCGGTTCGTCAGCCACCAGCAACGCCGGATTGCAGGACAAAGCCATTGCGATCACCGCCCGTTGACGCATGCCGCCGGACAGTTGGTGCGGGTAGCGCGACATCGCCTCGTGCGGGTTCGGAAAATTCACCTCGGCCAGCAATTCCTCCACGCGCTCCATCGCCTTGGACTTGCTGATGTTGCGATGCGCGCGGATCTGTTCGGCGATCTGCCAGCCGATCGTGTAGACAGGTGTCAACGCGGTCATCGGATCCTGGAAGATCATCGCGATCTCGTTGCCGCGCAGCCGCCTCAGTTCGCGCGCGGGCAGTCCCACCAGTTCGCGGCCCTTGTAACGGATCGAGCCTTCGATGGTGGCGTTGGGATCGGTGATCAGACCCATGACGGCCAGCAGCGACACGGTCTTGCCGGAACCGGACTCACCGACGACGCCGAGGATCTCGCTCTCCTCGAGGTCGAAGGAAACGCCATCGATGGCCCGCACCAGGCCATCATTTGTGCGGAAGGATACTTTGAGGTCGCGCACCGACAGTATCATGATGTCCTCAGGCGCGGATCGAGAAGGATGTAGACGAAATCGACGACCGCATTGGCAACAACCACGAACATCGAAGCGTACATCACCGTTGCCATGATCATCGGCAGATCGAGATTCTGCAGCGCGTCATAAGTGAGCTTGCCGATGCCGTGCAGCCCGAACACCACCTCCGTCAGCAGGGCCGAGCCTCCGACCAGCGCACCGAAATCCAGGCCGAACAAGGTGACGAAGGCGATGAGCGACGTGCGCAAGGCATGGCGCAGCAGGATGCGGGTCTCCGACAGGCCCTTGGCCCGGGCCGTACGGATATAGTCCTCCTGCAGGGATTCGATGATCGCCGCGCGCAGCACGCGCCCATAAATGCCGATGTAGAGAATGGACAGCGTGATCCACGGAATGACCAGGGTCAGGAACCAGCCCTTTGGATCGTCGGAGAAGTTCTTGTAGCCGAGCGGCGGCACCCAGGAGAACGCCCAGCTGTCGTGGTAGCGGCTCTGGGTGATCAGGTTCATCACCTCGCCCAGCCAGTACACCGGCATCGAAATACCGAGCAGCCCTAGCGCCATCAGCAGCTTATCCAGCCAGCTGCCGCGCGTGGCGGCGGCGGCGATGCCGATGATGATGGAGACGACCACCCACAGGATCGCCGCTCCGAACACCAGCGAGAGCGTGACCGGGATCGAATCCATGACCGCCGGCACCACCTTCCAGCCACGATTGACGAAGGAGGTCAGATCGCCGGTGACGAAGATCTTCTCCATCATCGTCACATATTGCACGTAGAGCGGCCGGTCGAAGCCGAAGCTGTGGCGTACCGCCTCCAGCACTTCGGGCGATGCATTGCGGCCGGCGATGCGCGCCGCCGGATCGGAGCCCGGCGTTGCGAAGAAAATCAGGAAGACGATGACCGAGATGCCGAACATCACGAACAGCATCTGGCCGAACCGGCGCAGGATTGCGTAGATCATCAGTCGCGCCCCAGCCGAACCTTGGAGCGCGGGTCGAGCGCGTCGCGCAGACCGTCGCCGAAGACATTGAGCGCCATGACGGAAACCGCGATCGCCAGGCCCGGCACCAGCGCCACCAGTGGCCTGGTGTAGAGCAGCGCCTGTCCGTCCTGGATGATGGTGCCCCAGCTCGCGGCCGGCGGCTGCACGCCGATCGAAAGGAAGGAAAGGGCTGATTCCGTAAGCATGTTCAGCGCCATCATCAGCGGCACGAAGACGATCAGCGTCGTGGTGACGTTGGGCAGGATGTCGCGCCACAGGATGCGCCATCCCGGTACGCCCAGATTGATCGCGGCGAGCACGAATTCGCTTTTGCGCAGTGCCAGAACCTGCCCGCGTATCGGACGAGCCACATAGGGCACGTAGACGATACCGATGATGATGACAGGCAGCCACAGACTGCCGGACTCGATCTGGATCGGTCCTATCGTGATGCCATGCGCGATGGTCACGATGGAGAGCGAAATCGCCAGCAGATAAATGGGGAACGCCCACAGTATGTCGAGGAAGCGCGACAGCACCGTGTCGGTGACACCGCCGAAATAGCCGGCGATCAATCCCGCCGCCGTGCCCAGGATCAGGGTAAAGATGGTGGCTGCTCCGGAGATCAGCAGCGAGCTCAGCCCGCCATAGAGCATCCTGGCCATGACATCGCGCCCCTGGCTGTCGGCGCCGAGGAAATAATTGCCCAGCCGCCAGGTCGGGCCGAGCGGTGTGTAGCCAAGCCCGAGCCCCTCCGTCGATTGTTCCATCACCGGAACGTCGGCACCGTCGATCTGGATGACGGCGTCGAGCGTCGAGGCGAAGGGGTCCACGCCTGCCCATTTCGCATAAAGAGGCGCACTGAGGCAGGCAAGGACGATGAGGAGGAACACGGCCAGCGACGCCATGGCAGCCCTGTCCCTTGCCAGCTTCGCAAACGCGACGGCCCAGGGCCCTCGCGTCTTGCGCGGCGCGGCGACAGCTACGTTCGACACGGACGTGCCCCTCCGCGGTTCGTTACTGCACCCAGGCCATTACTGTACCCAGGATTGGGTGATCATCCAGTTGAACTGCCTGTTGAACTTGAAATTGCCAAGACGTTTGCTGACGAAATCGAGCCGCTTCGGCGTGAAGAGGCCGACCGCAGGTGCCTTGTCGGTGACTTGCCTGTCGATTTCAGCCCACATTTTATCGGCGGCTTTCTGATCGGTGACGCCGAGGTC
>NZ_RZQA01000245.1:0-7539 GCF_004022915.1 Mesorhizobium sp. M7A.F.Ca.US.006.04.2.1 | reverse complement strand
GCCGACCGGCTGCATATCGAGGCGCTGACCAGGACGCTGCATCTTCTCAACGCCGGTGCCTGCCTGCCGCGGGAAGCGTCGATCTTTGTTAATTTCGACCCGTCGGTGTTCACCGAACGCACTGTTGCCGACGCTGCCTTGCGCGAAATGCGGCTCGTGCTGCACGAGGCCGGCATCGACCCGCGCCGCGTCGTCTGCGAGGTGACCGAGCAGCGATCGGCGTCGCAGGAAGCCTTGCACGGCTTCGTCGCGGCACTGAGAGCCAACGGTTTTCGCATCGCCGTCGACGATTATGGCGCCGACGATTCCGACATCAACCGGGTCAAGGAGTTGAAGCCGGATATCGTCAAGTTCGATGCCTACTGGATCACGCAACTGATGGAGTCCGGCGCCGGCTTCGCGTTGCTGACCACCATGGTGAAGAACTTCGAGGAGCAAGGCATCCATACGGTGTTCGAAGGCATCGAGGAGGGCTGGCAACTGGAGCTCGCCGAGAAATCGGGTGCGTCGATGGTGCAGGGTTTCGTGCTGGCGCGACCCGAATTGGCGCCGACCAGCTTTGGCGTCTTCGACAAGGCCGGGCAGGCGCCTGTCGCTGCCGCCGTCGACACGTCGGCTGCTGCCGTGGCAACGCCTTCGGCGCGGCCGGTCAAGGCCTTTGGGCGCCGCGTGGCGACATGAGAGGTGATCGGCGGCGCAATGTCGGCGATGCGATCCGGGTCGACGAAGTCGGCATCGAATACGGCATGTATGGCGAGTTCCGGCTGCGCAGCGCCTATCAGCCGATTTTCGCGCCGCGCGGCCGGTTCCTTCACGCGGTCGCGGCCGAAGCCCTGATCGAGCCGCACCGTGCGGGCCGCCCCGGCGCGCCAAAGATGTTCTTCGAAAGCGTTGCCGTCTCGGACCGGCTGTTTGTGGAAACCATGTGCCGGGCGCTGCATCTCAGGAATTTTCGCAACATCGGCGTCGACGGGCTCGACCTGTTCTTCAACTACAATCCGTTGATCAACGACCATGCCGGGCGGGCACTGGCCGAGATTCGCCTGATGACCAGGCATCTCGGCGAGTTCGGCCTGGCGCCGGCCATGCTGGTCTGCGAAATCACCGAACAGGCGGCGGACGACGCGCTTCTCGCGCGGCTGGTGCGCGAAATGCGGCGCGACGGCATCCGCATCGCCATCGACGATTTCGGCACCGGGCACTCGACCGAGGAGCGGGTGAGCCTGCTCAAGCCCGACATCGTCAAGATCGACGGCACCTGGTTCGCGGAGTTCTGTCGCCACGCTGCCGCTGAACGGTTCTTCCGCCCGCTGGTTTCCAGCTTGCATGACCGCGGCGCCAAGGTGCTGGTCGAAGGCATCGAGCAGCCCACCCATCTGCGCGTCGCGCTCGAGGGCGGCGTCGACCTGCTGCAGGGTTTTCTCCTCGCCCGCCCAGCCTTGGCGGGGACCGTTTTCGAGGAAGAGCCACTGAACATCGACACGCTGCTGGGTACCGGCGGCAATGTCGTCCCGCTGTTCGGCTAGGGGCGCCACTATTCACACATCAGCGGCGCTGATCGTCGCGACAAAACAAATCATTGGTTGAGTCCGCCGCCGCTGCGATAATCGCGCGGAGAGAGTGCTCGGGGGAACAGCCATGATACTTTACGGCATGATCGACAGCGGCAATTGTTACAAGCCGCGCCTGCTGATGGCGAAGCTTGGCCTGGCCTTCACCAACGTCGAGGTGAGTTCGCACACAGGCGACACACGCAAAGCCGACTTTGTCGCCAAGAACCCGAACGCCATGGTGCCGCTGCTCGAGTTCGACGATGGCCGGCGGCTGGCCGAATCCAACGCCATCCTGCTCTATCTCGCCGAAGGCACACGCTTCCTGCCGGCGGACAGGTATGAGCGTGGGCTCGCGTATCAATGGCTTTTCTTCGAACAATACAGCCACGAGCCCTACATAGCCGTGCGCAAGGCGCTGCTGACCTTTCCCGAACGTGCTGGGGATGCGACCCCGGAGCGGCTGGCGGTGACGCTGGAGCGCGGCAACAAGGCGCTCAGCGTGATGAACAGGCATCTGGAAAACAATGCCTTCTTCGCCGGCAGCGCGCTCAGCGTCGCCGACATCGCGCTCTATGCCTATACGCATACGGCGGAGCAGGGCGGTTTCCAGCTCGACGCCTATCCGGCGGTGTCGGCATGGCTTGGCCGCGTGGAAGCGGATCCGGGGCATGTGCCGATCGAGTGGGTGGGGTAGCCTTCTCCTCCTGAAGGAGGGGCTATTTCAACAAATGGTCGTAGTCGGCGTGGGTGCCGACCCAGAACCAGATCACATCTTCATTGTTGCGTATGGCAACAGCCCGATAGTTTTCGTCAACTCGCGCCGACCAATAGCGACCGACCTGTTTGAAATGCAGTGAGGGATGAAAAGGATCGAACGCAGTCGGGCAAAACGCCTGTCCGCCTTTGCTCTGATTGACGATGGCAGTTTTTCATAAGCCTCCCAGAACGATGGAGAGGCGACGTGGTTCACAGAGGCCGCGTCCGACCAGCGCGATGGTCAGCCGGCGCCTGTTCGGCAAGCCTGTCCAAACGGCCCGCCTTCGCGTCGGCTTCCATCTGCCGGTCCCACATATCCGCCTGGAGCGCCTCGAACCAGGCGGCAAACGCCTTCAGTTCCTCGGGGCTCAGTTCGGCGACGGATTTTTCGATCTGCTCAAGTTTGGTCATGGCCGAATGGTACCACTACTGGGCTAAAAGTACCACAAGTTGGAACCATAGTGCAGGCTGCGCCACCTAACCCAGACAGCAAAAAAGGCGGGATAAATCCCGCCTTCCCATGCTTGGTAGCCTGATCGGGAGCGTCCGGTCCGGGCTGGCAGCTATCTGCTGATCCAGCTTGTCGGGTCTTTCCGCTCCAGCGCGCTTCTCGCGCGACTGTCAGTACATCCGTGACTTGCCGCGCGCCCCGAACTCTCGCCCGGCGCGCGCTATCGCAAAATCAGGCTGCCTTGCTCAGAGATCCAGCGGACGACTTGCCAGTGCGGCGGTCCTGCTCGATCTCGAAGTTGATCTTCTGGCCTTCGACCAGGGTCGACAGTCCAGCACGCTCGACAGCGGAGATGTGGACGAATACGTCCGCGCCGCCCGCGTCAGGCTGAATGAAGCCGAAGCCCTTGGTGGCGTTGAACCACTTGACCGTTCCAGTTGCCATTTAGATAGTCCTTCACATTTGCTTTAGATTGACCGGACCGAGGTCCAGCCGGTGTGCATCGAGATTTTGGAGATAGACGTCAGCAAACGCGATTATCGCGAGGCCCGGATCGATCGGCCGAAATATCAATGGAAGGCATATAGGCTGCTTTCGCACAAAAAACAAGACTGTGTGAGAAAGCCGTGATCAGGGCGCTGCCCAATGGCCGCCCCAATCGCGTGAGAGCGTCACGACGGATCGCGACGTCCCTGGGCGGCGGATCAGGGAGAGGACCATGAAAACCATTCTGCTTGCCGCCTGCCTGACGCTTGTCGCCGCTCAGGCTCAGGCGATCTCGCGCTACGACCCGACGCGTATGAGCTGCGGCAAGGTTCAGGCGACGATCGCCCGGCAGGGGGCGGTCATCCTGCGCTACCAGTCGAAGCGAGTGCCGGGACTGCCGCTCTACGACCGCTATGTGCAGAGCCAGCGATTCTGCAGCATGGGCGAGGTGAGGACACGAGCCTACGTGCCGAGCGCCGACACAAAGTCCTGCCCGGTCTACAACTGCAAGCGGCCGGACAACGACCGGCATTTCCGCCGGCGGTTCTTCCATAACAACTAGCGCTTGTCGACCGGCAGCCATTGCTCTCAATCCCGGATATGTTCCGTGAGCATGGACACGAATTGCGTCACCTTTTGCGGGCGAAAGCGCGCCGCCGGATAGACCACGTGAATGCCGCCGGAGGGCAGCGCCCAGTCGGGGAGCACGTGGACGAGGCGGCCTTGCGATAGATAGTCGACGACCAGATAGTCCGGCAGAACTGCCAGTCCGCCGCCGGCGAGCGTCGCTTCCAGTACGGCGGGCGTCGAGTTGATGGAGAACGCCTCGCGCAGGGTGATGGTGCGCGGCTCGGAATCGCCTCGGGTGAAGTTCCAGGTGAACGGCTTGCGAAGCACGGCATTGGCAACGAGCGGCAAGGAAGAAAGATCTTCCGGCTTGTTCACCCTGATCCCGGCCGCGAAATCCCGCGACGCGACCAGGATTTGCCGGAAGGTGCCGATGCGTCGCGCCTGCTGGCTGGAGTCATCCAGCCAGCCAACCCGGATGGACAGGTCGATCTTGTTGCCGATCAAGTCAATTATGGCATCGGAAATGACCAGTTCGACGCCGCAGGCCGGAAATCTCTGGCGAAAGCGGGCGGCGATCGGGGCCAGCACGATCGCGCCATAGTCATTGGACGCGGAAACACGCAGCACACCGGCCACCTCGGCGTTGGCCTCGCCAACCTCGGCGACCGCTTCTTCGACATCCCGCAGGATCAGAACGCAGCGTGCATGCAGAAGACGGCCTGCTTCCGTCGGCTCGACCCTTCGCGTCGTGCGCACGAGAAGCGTGGTCCGCAGCTCAGCCTCGAGGCGAGCGACTTGTTGGCTGACGACTGTTTTCGTGATGCCAAGCCGCTCGGCCGCGCGGGTAAAGGAACCTGCGTCGACCACGGTGGCAAAATAGGCGAGGCGATTGAGGTTTATCGATTCCACCACGAAGGCTCATTGTAAGCTTTCAACATACAGTTTGTATTATTACGGCCAATTTATTGATTAATCCAGAGGGCTTACCGTGCCGTCTACCGTCCGCCCTGCGGGCCCGTAGCCGCACCCGATCCCCTTTCATTCAACGGAGATATTCCATGTTCACGAGGAGACAGATCATGAAGACCTCATTGGCCCTCGGCGCAACCGCCGTTTTCGCGCCCATCGACAGCGGCCAGGCCGCCGGCGCCAAGCTTGGCTGGAAACACTTCCCGGCGGGTCCAAACGGTTTCTTCCGTGCGCCGGTGCTACTGTCGGGGCCGAGCGAAGCCCTGTTGATCGACGGCGGCTTCACCTATCCGGACGGCAAGGCGCTCGCCGATGCCCTCAAGGCCACCGGCAAGAAGCTGACCACCATCTATGTCACTCAGTCCGATCCCGATTACTACTTCGGCCTGAAGCCGGTGAGGGACGCCTTCCCGGAGGCAAAAGTCATCGCTGCCTCCGCCACGCTGGAAGCCATCAAGGGCAATGTGGAGAAGAAGCTCGCCGTCTGGGGTCCGCAACTGAAGGAAAATGGCCCGCAGGCGCTTTCCGACATCGTCCTCCCCGAGGCATTCGACGGCGCAACGCTGACGGTCGATGGCGAGACTGTAGAGATCGTCAATGCGGAAGAAGGATTGGCCAACCGCCGCTATCTGTTCGTGCCGTCGCTCAATGCCGTTTTCGGCGGGGTGATGATCTTCTCGGGCGTTCACGTCTGGACCGCCGGCACGCAGACCAGGGAAAGCCGTGCCGCCTGGATCAAGACGCTGGACGCGATTGCCGCCCGCAGGCCCGCTGTCGTGGTGCCCGGCCACATGGCCCCCGATGCCGCGATCGGTCCTTCGGCGGTGGAGTTCACCAAGTCCTATCTCCTCACCTTCGAGGAAGAACTGGACAAGGCGGCAGACAGCGCCGCGTTGAAGGCCGCCATGGAGACCCGCTTCCCCGGCCTCGGTATGGGCGTCGCCCTCGATGTCGGATCCAAGGTCGCCAAGGGCGAGATGAAGTGGGGCTGACATGGCGACGAACCTCGATTTGATCCGTGGAACCTACGAGGGAACTTCCGAGGAGAACGGCCGCAATCTGCTGGCCGTTCTTTCCGCCGACATCGAATGGACCGAGGCGGAAGGATTCCCCTATGCCGGCACCTATGTCGGCATCGAGGCCCTGATGCAGGGGGTCTTCAAGCGGCTCGGCTCGGAGTGGATCGGATACCACGCCGACGTGCACAGCTTCATTGCCGATGGCGACCGGGTGGCGGCCTTCGGCGTGTATTCCGGTACATATAAGGCGACGGGAAAATCCATGACGGCCCCCTTCGCTCATCTCTACGAACTGCGGGACGGCAAGATCATCCGCATGCGGCAGTATGTCGATACGGTGCTCGTTGCGCGCGCATTGGCCTGACACCGAAGCAACCGAGGGAGACATCCGTGCTGCAACTTAAATCCTTCGCGGCGGCCGCTTTCGCGGTCGCGGCGCTCACCGCCGCGGCGCATGCGGGAAACACCAAGCCGGTCAAGCAGGTGCTGCAACAGCATGAATTGACTCAAAAAAACAGGACGCTTGTCCTGAAAGCCTATCAGGCGCTGTTCGGCGACCATGACCTTGCCGCGCTGGACCGCTATTGGGCCGAGGCTTACATTCAGCATAACCCGACGATGACGGATGGCCGAGACTCGGTCAAAAAGCTTCTCGAAAGCATGGGTGTCGCCAATTGGCCAAAACAAAAAGTCGACTTCAAGCGGGTGATCGCCGAAGGCGACCTCGTCATGGACCCAGGTCGTTCAACCGAGGGCAGGTAACATGCCGGAGACCGTCATCGTGGACATTTTTCGCGTTGAAAACGGCAAGATCGCCGAGCATTGGGACGTGATGCAGCCGGTGCCCGCCAACCCGGTCAATAAGCGACCGATGTACTGATCCAGGCCTTCTGCCAGCGCCGGCCGCCGCTCAAAACCCGAACGATACCTGCGCCGGCGGCGGCGGGCCGACGCGCACGCCTTCCATGGCCAGCATCTTCTCCTTGGTGACCGAGCCGCCCGGCGCCGAGAAGCCGCCGATCTTGCCGCCGGCGGCAAGGATGCGATGGCAAGGGATGACCAGCGGCACCGGATTGGCTCCAAGGGCGGCCCCGGTTTCGCGGGCGAGCCCGGCATGGCCGGCGGTCTTGGCCAGCTCACCATAGGTGGTGGTTTCGCCGAAGGAGAGTTTTCGCGCCGCGTCGTAAATGGCGAGGCGGAAATCGTCGACGCCGTCGAGATCGACCGGTACGGCGGAGAAATCGACATCCTCGCCCGCCGCATAGGCCTTGATCGCTGCGATCAGCTCGACCACCCATGGCGGCTGCGCCGTGGAAGCGGAAACGCCACCGTGACGCAGCAGGCGCCGTTCCACCGCTTCGCGGCTGCGTTCGGGCAGGCAGAGCCGGATCAGGCCCTTTTCGCTCCAGGCAATGCCCATGAAACCGATCACTGTTTCTAACACTGCGTGGCCGGCCGTGATCGAAGCTGTCGTGACCATGATGCGTTCCTTCCCGCAAAGTGGCGAAATCCGGGATTCGTCCCAGTACATATCCGGAACAATATGGCATCGCCGCCCGCGTCTCGCCACCCGAAAACCACCTGATCGCCCCGATTGCCCGGCCTGAATCGCTGGTGTAAGGGATTTCTTAACAACCCGACAAACCGGACCCGAGCGCGGCTTGCCAGCAAAACTCAACCTTATCGCGATCGGCGTGATCCTGGCCGCCGCCGGCATCAGCGGCTGCACGTCGAC
>NZ_RZQA01000244.1:0-7565 GCF_004022915.1 Mesorhizobium sp. M7A.F.Ca.US.006.04.2.1 | reverse complement strand
GAACATGATCCGCTTCGTCATTTTGCTCTCCACATCCTCAGGAATTTATGTGTATTGTCAGACAATATCGCCATCCGCAACCACCCTCGCCTGCAAAACGGCAGCGCCTGACATCAATCATTGCAACAGGACTTGAAGACATGAACACGACTGCCGCGAGCGAAAAGATCGGCTTCATCGGGCTTGGCCTGATGGGCCACGGGATCGCCAAGAACATCGTCGACAAGGGCTACAGCCTGACCTTTCTCGGCCGCAAGAACCGCAAGCCGGCGGAAGACCTGCTTGGCCGCGGCGCCACCGAAGCATCGACCTCGCGCGATGTGGCGGCGGCATCGACAATCGTCTTCATCTGCGTCACCGGTTCGCGCGAGGTCGAAGCCATCATTCGCGGCCCGGGCGGCCTCAAGGAGGGTTTGAAGAAAGGTTCCGTCGTCGTCGACTGCTCGACCTCCGACCCCGTCTCGACCATTGCGCTTGCCGCTGAACTCAAGGCGCTCGGCATCGATTTTGTCGACGCACCGCTCAGCCGCACGCCGAAGGAAGCCTGGGAAGGCACACTCGACGCCATGGTCGGCGCGCCGGACACCCTCTTTGCCAGGGTGAAACCGGTAATCGAAACCTGGGCCGGCCGCATCGTCCATATCGGCGACACCGGCGATGGCCATCGCATGAAGCTGCTCAACAATTTCATCTCGCTCGGCTACGCCGCGATCTATTCCGAGGCACTGGCACTGGCTGAGAAGGTCGGCATCTCGCCGCCGCGCTTCGACAGCGTCATCCGCAATGGCCGCATGGATTGCGGCTTCTACCAGACCTTCATGCGCTGGACGCTGGAAGGTGACCGCGACGCGCACAAATTCACCATCGCCAACGCCTTCAAGGACCTGACCTATCTGGAATCGATGGCGGGTGCGGCCGGCATTGCCAACCCGCTCGGCAACGCCACCAAGAACGCCTTTGCCGGTGCCCACGCAACCGGCCCGGCCGAGCAATTCGTACCGATGCTGGCAACGCATATCGGGAAGGTGAACGGCGTCGACCTGATGCCGATGAAGGATGGCAAGAAGCAGACCATTTAACCGATTGCCCAACGCAGGCGTCGATCACCGCCTCCAGCGCCCGATCCCTTCATCGGTATCCGCAAGCAGCTTGTGCACGGCGTTGCGCGCGGCGGCCGGGCGCTGCAGGCGGATGTTCTTTTCGATCGCCTCATGCAGCTTCTGCGCCTGGCGCTGATCGGCGACCTGCTGTGTCGTGAATGCGAAGAGATGGTCGAGCGCCGACTCGATCAGCACGCCGAGCGGCACCAGAAGGTCGTTGCCGGAGGCGCGCAGGATGGCCAGATGAAAGCGCGTATCGGCGCGGATACGCTCCTGCAGGCTCAAGGCTTCGCCCATCTCGCGGCAGGCCTGGCTGATTTCCGCCATTTGCTCGTCACTGCGCCGTATGGCTGCAAAGGCCGATGCTTCCGGCTCGATGATATGACGAAACTCCTGCACGGTTCGCAGGAACGCCTCGCGGTCGGGCGCCGTCGCGTACCAGGCCAGCACGTCGCGGTCGAGCAGGTTCCAGCGCTCCTTCGGCTCGACCCAGCTGCCGATCTTGGGGCGTGAAGCCAACAGGCTTTTCGCCATCAGCATCTTGATGGCTTCGCGCACCGCCGAACGGCTGACATTGAAGATCTCGGCCCATCTGGACTCGTTGGGCAGGATGGTGCCGGGCGGATAGTCGCCACGCACGATCCGCAGGCCGATCTCGCCGGCCAGCGAGACATGGACGCTCGCTCCGGCAAAATGCGCGGCACCGGCCTTGCGCATGACAGCCGGGCCGTGGCTGGCTTGTGCCTTGGCCCGGTCGGTTCGCTTGCTTGACTTCTCGTCCGGCATCCACGTTCCAATGCGTCGACCGTCTGTCGTCCGGACTGGTCCGAACCGCACGGGCGCCGATCTCGTTGCCGAAAAATCCAGATCACGGGCGCAGCAAAGCCGGAGCCGGTTGCCCCAACCATTGCGTCCGTTCGGGAATTATCGCTTCCGTCCAGGAATGACGGGGCGCCCGCAGCCGGGCGCCCCGAAATCGAGAACCTACTTCTGGATGCAGGTGTCGACCGTATCCTTGGTGCACTCGTCGAGGCCGGTGAACACCGGATCGGCGACCGCCTTGCCTTCGATCAGGTCGATCATCACCGACGGTGCCTTGTAGCCCATTTCGAACGGCCGCTGGCCGACCAGAGCCGTTACAAGGCCGTCACGAGCGATCGCAATCTCGTCGCCGATCGTGTCGGCGGCACCGATGACGAAGTCGTTGCTGGCGATCCGGTCCTTGAGCGGTCCGAACAGATCGCGATAGGGCTGCGGCGCGCCGAACAGCGGCCAACCGCCCATGATGCCGAAGGCGTCCAGCTTGGGGTTGGCGGCGAGGATGTCGGTCATCGCCTGCACGCCCTTGGCGCCATCGTCGTTGGTGAACACCGGGCAGCCGGCGACTTCGGTCCAGCCACCTTCACCGGCAAGTGCGGCGAGGCCCTCCTTGCCCGACAGTGCGTCACGCATGCCTTGCGCGCGGCGCAGGATGTTGTCGGCTGCCGGGTTGCCTTCGATGGTGCAGATCGTGCCACCATTCGGCTTGCCCTTCTTGATGTACTCGCCGATCTTCTTGCCCATCAGGTAATTGTCGGTACCGAGATAGGTCTTGCGAAGACCTGCGTCTTCCTTGCTGAGATCGGCATCGACCGTCATGATCGGGATCGACGGATTGGCACTCTTGATCGTCTGCGCGATCAGCGGCGCGTTGGACGGCGAGATCGCCATCGCCACCGTGTCGGCCTTGCTCAGCATGTCCTGGACGATCTGCGCCTCGCCGGCCTCGTCCGAAGTCGACGCCGGACCGGTGTAGAAGCATTCATATTCCGAGCTGGCGTTTTCCTTGTTCCATTTCTCGCAGCCCTGGTGGATGGCCTCGAAGAACGGATTGTCGAGACCTTTCACGACAATGACGAGCTGTTTCTTGGCCAAAGCCGGCCCGGCACCCAACGCCATGGCGGCGACGGCGGCGAGCAAAAGTGTTTTCCTCATGTCAGTCCTCCCTTGAAACAAACGGACACGGCGTGCCCGCCATACAGATCGACCGGATGCGTGATGACCGAGGGTCGTTTCGCGAGCGCTCGTGTCGCCAGGACAGATCGATAAGCATTTCCAGATTCGGCTTCAGATCAGCTCACACACAGGTGCCGCCGGATCCTGGACCGTCAAACCTCCGCCAATTCCGGCCGGCGAACCGCCAGCGAGGATCGGCATAATCTCCTCCGACGCTTAGCTAATATCGGCTTGGCGCCAACGTCAATGCTATTTGTCCTACAAAACGGATTTTTAAAATAGTCCTGGCCCAATTCGTCCGACAATTGATTGACGTGCGCCGGCTTTTGCGTAAAAGAACGCTAACGCCGTCTTCGGGAGGAGCCGGGGAGAGCGAGGCCAAAGCAGCGTCGGCATCCACGCCGGTAACAGCTGCAGGTCGCAAAAGCACGGGGAGGCAAAGGCTGGTGGCGGTTCTCGAACTCACCAACATCTCAAGGCATTTCGGCGCTATCCAGGCCGTCAACGACGTTTCGCTGTCGATCGAGCCCGGACAGGTGGTCGGCCTGATGGGCGACAACGGCGCCGGCAAGTCGACGCTGGTCAAGATGATCGCCGGCAATTTCCGCCCGAGCCATGGCACCATGCACATGGACGGCAAGGAATTGATCCTGCACAAGCCGGCGGAAGCCCGCCAGCACGGCATCGAGATCGTCCACCAGGACCTTGCGCTCTGCAACAATCTGACTGCCGCCGCCAATGTCTATCTCGGCCGTGAGTTGCGGCGCGGCGTCGGGCCGTTCCGGATCCTCGACTATGCCTCGATGTACAAGCGTGCCGGCCAGCTCTTCGCCGAATTGAAGTCCGAGACCCGTCCGCGCGACCTCGTCAAGCAGATGTCGGGCGGCCAGCGCCAGGCGGTGGCGATTGCCCGCACCATGCTGTCGCAGGCCAAGATCGTGCTGATGGACGAACCGACGGCGGCGATCTCGGTGCGCCAGGTCGCCGAAGTGCTGAACCTTATCCGCCATTTGCGCGATCAGGGCATCGCCGTCGTTCTGATCAGCCACCGCATGCCTGACGTGTTCACCGTCGCCGACCGCGTCATCGTCATGCGGCGCGGGCGCAAGGTCGCCGACAAGACGATTGCGTCGAGCTCGCCCGAGGAAGTCACCGGGCTGATCACCGGCGCTATCGAACAGGTTTGATTTCAAGCGAATTCCACCACGCACAGCAGATGAAGGTCGACGATGGCACTGACAATTGACCAGCCGATCGAGCATAAGCAGCAATCCTTGGCCGCGAGACTGTTTGCCAGCCAGACTTTCTGGGTGGTGATCGCGGTCATCCTTGCCTGCGTGTTCCTGTCGTTTGCCACCGACGCTTTCGCCACCTCGAAGAACCTCTACAACATCACCCGCAACATCACCTTCGTCGCCATCATCGCGCTCGGCATGACCTTCGTCATCATCACCGGCGGCATCGACCTGTCGGTCGGCTCGGTGCTGTGCCTGTCGTCGATGGTGCTGGCCGTCACCATGCATGCCGGCTACTCGATCGAGGTCGGCATCCTGGCCTCGATTGCCACCGCGCTCGCCATTGGCGCCTTCAACGGCGTGCTGATCGCCTATCTCGGCTTTCCACCCTTCGTGGTGACGCTCGGCATGCTGTCGATCGCCCGAAGCCTCGCCATGGTCGCCTCCAACAACACGGTGGTCTTCCAGTTCGGGCCGGACCATGCCAAGCTTCTGTCATTGGGCGGCGGCGCCTGGGTGTTCGGCATCGCCAACCCGGTGCTTTACATGATCCTTCTGGCGCTGATCACCGGCTTCATCCTGCGCTGGACCAAGTTCGGCCGCCATATCTTCGCCATCGGCGGCAATGAGCACGCGGCAACGCTGACCGGCGTTCCGGTGCGCCAGATCAAGGTTGCCGTCTACATGATCTCGGCGCTGTCGGCGGGCATTGCGGGCATCATCCAGACCGGCTGGCTGGGTGCCGTCACCACCAATCTCGGCACCGGCATGGAGCTGCAGGTAATCGCCGCCACCGTCATCGGCGGCGCCAATCTGGCCGGCGGCGTCGGCACCGCCTTCGGCGCCATCGTCGGCGCGGCCCTGATCGAGGTGATCCGCAACAGTCTCGGCCTGCTCGGCATCAATGCCTTCTGGCAAGGCGTCTTCATCGGCGGCGCCATCCTGCTGGCGGTGCTGTTCGACCGCATCCGCAATTTCCGCCGCAGCGACTAGAACCATGATCCCGAAAAGTGGAAACCGGTTTTCTCGGACAAACGGAACCGTTTGTCCGGAGATCATGGTCAAACAAAAGACGGTTTGATGGCCAACTCCCTGTTCAGCCTCGAGGGTCGGCTGGCGCTGGTGACCGGCTCCGGCCAGGGCATCGGCTTCGCGCTGGCTCGGGGCCTGGCCGAACATGGGGCAAGCGTGGTGCTGAACGGCCGCGACGCCGCCAGGATCGACAGCGCCGTCGAAAAGCTGCGCAACGCCGGCTTCAAGGCGCACGCCTCGGTATTCGACGTCACCGACTTTCAGGCGGTCAACGAGGACATTGCCCGCATCGAGGCCGAGATCGGCGCCATCGACATCCTCATCAACAATGCCGGCATACAATTCCGCGCCCCGCTCGAGGACTTTCCCGAGGAGCAATGGGAGCGCCTGTTCAAGACCAATGTGTCGGGCGCCTTCCATGCAGCCAAGGCGGTCGCCCGCCACATGATCCCGCGCCGCAAGGGCAAGATCATCAACGTCGGTTCGGTGCAGAGCGAACTGGCAAGGCCGAACATCGCGCCCTACACCGCCACCAAGGGCGCGATCCGCAACCTGACAAGGGGCATGTGCGCCGATTGGGCCAAACACGGCCTGCAGATCAATGCGATCGCGCCCGGCTATTTCCGCACCGAGATGAACCAGGCGCTGGTCGACAATCCCGAATTTTCCGCCTGGCTGGAAAAGCGCACGCCGGCCGGGCGCTGGGGCAATGTCGACGAGTTGATCGGCGCCGCCGTGTTTCTGGCGTCAGATGCCTCGTCCTTCGTCAACGGCCATACGCTGTATGTCGATGGCGGCATGACGGCTTCGGTTTGAGGTTGGCAATTCTCCCGACCGCCATTCGTTCCAGTGCGTATCGCTCAGTCTGAAAATCCGGCCTCACTGGCCGTCATTCGCCCTCGCCGCCCCCGCGCGTCTTGACGCGGCCCCGAACTCGGCCGCACAATCCCCACTGCAGGCGAAGGGAGGCCAGTCGCCTGCGGGAGGATATACCCATGACGGAAGCGATCAGGCTCTACTGGGGCCGGTTCGGACATGTTTCTATCCTGAATGTCGCAAGCGACTTCGTCACCCATGCCCATGTCGAGGCCCATCTCATCATCTGGCTGGAAGGTACGGCCGGCGAAATGACCATCGGCCGCGAGACCGTCCGGCTTGGACCTGGAACGGCCGCCGGCATCAACTCCTTCCAGCCGCACAGCCATGTTCTGTCGCAAAACGGGACGCCCGGTCTGTTTCTCGCCTTCTACATCGATCCCGACTGGGCGCGGCGCCGCCGCGACCTGCCTTCGTCGGCGCCGCTGTTTTCACAAGCCGCGATCACGCTGGAACCGTGGCTGCATCAGGCCGCCGGCGGCGAGTTCCTCTTCGAGCTTGGCCTTCGGCCAGTCGTCGACCAGTGCCGTCACCACCGGGCCGGGCGCCACGGCGCCGACGCGCAGGCCGTGCTTGGCGACCTGCCGGCGCACCGTGTGGACGAAGGCCTGCACGGCGTGCTTGGAGGCCGTGTAGATCGGTTCCCATACCACCGGAACCAGACCGGCGATCGAACTGGTGACGATGATGTCGCCGGTCTTGCGTTCGATCATGTGCGGCAGCACTGCCTGGATCGAGCGGAAGCAGGCATTGATGTTGAGGTTGAGCATACGGTCCCAGACGTCGGGATCGCCGGTCGCCACCTCGCCGCCGACATAGGCGCCGGCATTGGCATGGAAGATGTCGAGTTGGCCGGCCTTCTCCAGGATTTGCGGCATCATGGTGGCGACGCTTGCCGGCTGCATCAGGTCGATCACCAGCGGGATCGCTTTGGGGCCGAGTTCGGCGCACAGTTTGTTCAGCGTCGCCTCGGCGCGGTCGACCAGCACCACGGTGGCGCCGGCCGCCAGCATATGCCTGGCGCATTCGAGGCCGATGCCTGACGCGGCACCGGTGACGGCGGCAACTTTTCCGGACAGTTCTTGGCTCATGTCTTGCTTCCTGTTGATGGGTTCAGGCCCGGCCATGCGAGACACGCGAGCGGCGTGCCAGCGAGTCGACGATGACCGCGATGGCAAGCACGGCGCCGGTGATCATGTACCGAAGCGACGAGGACAGATCGAGCAGCGTCAGGCCGCTGGCGATCGACTGGATGACGATGATGCCGAGCAGTGCCGAATAGGCGCTGCCCCTGCCGCCGAACAGGCTGGTGCCGCCTATGACGGCC
>NZ_RZQA01000243.1:0-7572 GCF_004022915.1 Mesorhizobium sp. M7A.F.Ca.US.006.04.2.1 | reverse complement strand
CGCCGAGATCCCGCAACTGCGGCAGGCTTTCGCCGACGGCGCCGACATCCACGCCATCACCGCGTCGGAGATGTTCAACGTGCCGGTCGAAGGCATGCCCTCGGAGGTTCGCCGCCGCGCCAAGGCGATCAATTTCGGCATCATCTACGGCATTTCGGCCTTCGGTCTCGCCAACCAGTTGTCGATCCCGCGCGAGGAAGCCGGCAACTACATCAAGAAATATTTCGAGCGCTTCCCCGGCATCCGCGATTACATCGAGGAGACCAAGGCTTATGCCCGCGAGCATGGCTTTGTCGAAACGATCTTCGGCCGCCGCATCCATTACCCCGACATCCGCTCCTCGAACCCGTCCCTGCGCGCTTTCAACGAGCGAGCCTCGATCAACGCCCGCCTGCAAGGCACCGCCGCCGACATCATCCGCCGTGCCATGATCCGCATGGAGGAGGCGCTGGAAAGAGCAGGGCTTTCGGCACGCATGCTGCTGCAGGTGCATGACGAACTGATCTTCGAGACCGTCGAGGCGGAAGTCGAGGCGACGATCCCGGTCGTGCGTCATGTCATGGAAAACGCGGCGATGCCGGCGGTCTCGATGTCGGTGCCGCTGCATGTCGACGCGCGCGCCGCCAACAATTGGGACGAGGCGCATTAGCACCAACGCAAGGTGTGTTGAGATTCAGATCAGGCCGAGTCGAAAATGGTGGATTCCGGGAGCCGGAGCGGAGCGTACTTTTCGTACGTGAGCACCGGAAGCGCAGGAAGCCGCCATTTGCAGGCCGGCATCATCTGAATATCAACTCACCTCAAGCCGCCTCAGCCAAACACTTGGCACATGTCCCGCGAAACTCGATCACCGCCTTCTTGGCGGCGAAGCCGGTGGAGCGCACCCATTCGTCCAAGCTGTGGCCGACATCGTGGTCGGACATCTCGGTGACCTGCCCGCATGTGTCGCAAATGGCGAAGGCAGTCATCGAATGGCTGTGGTCATGCGGCTCGGCGCAGGCGACGAAGGAATTGATGCTTTCAAGCCGATGCACGAAACCTGACTTCACCAGCGTGTCGAGCGCGCGATAGACCTGAAGCGGTGCGCGAAAACCGCGCTCGCGCAATTGGTCGAGCAAGGTGTAGGCACTGAGCGGTCCGCTGGCGGTCTCGAGTTTCTCGAGCACGCACAGCTGGTTTTTCGTCAGCACATCCCTTGCCGCCATGATCCTGTTTCCAACTCGCCTTGCGTCGCTTGCGCCGCGCACAAACGATCCATGTCCCCCCAGATAGCGACGAACAGGCATTTTTGCTACTGTTTCCAGCATTCTGCCCGCAAGGCGGCCGAGAACATCGATCGGAGCGGGGCAACAGGCAGGTTGCCCGCCGTTTTTCGCTTTGCCGGCTTATCGAGCGGACCTATTTCCTCGGCGGGCCTTTGCGCTCGGCAGAAGCCGCCCACAGATTGATGTCGGATTCGCGCGCGTAGGTGTCGATCTCGGCGAGTTCGGCATCGCTGAAGTCGAGCGCCTTGAGCGCGCCGACGCAGTCCTCGACCTGCTCCGGCCGGCTGGCGCCGATCAGTGCCGAGGTCACCCTCCCCTTGCGCAGCACCCAGGCCAGCGCCATCTGCGCCAGCGTCTGTCCGCGCCTGCCGGCGATGGCGTCGAGCGCCTTGATGTTGGCGATGGTCTTGTCGTTGATGAAGGCTGTCTTCAGCGACTTGCCCTGCGACGCACGGCTGCCGTCCGGAATGCCGCCGAGATACTTGTCCGTCAGCATGCCTTGCGCCAGCGGCGAGAACACGATGGAGCCAACGCCGAGCCCTTCGAGCGTGTCGAGCAAGCCGTCTTCCTCCACCCAGCGGTTCAGCATCGAATAGCTCGGCTGGTGGATGACGCAAGGCGTGCCAAGCTGCTTCAAGATATCGGCCGCCTCGCGCGTGCGCTGCGAATTGTAGGACGAGATGCCGGCATAGAGCGCCTTGCCCGAGCGCACGGCATGGTCGAGCGCACCCATCGTTTCTTCCAGCGGCGTGTCGGGATCGAAACGGTGCGAATAGAAGATATCGACATAGTCGAGCCCCATCCGCTTGAGGCTCTGGTCGAGGCTGGCCAGAATGTATTTGCGCCCACCCCATTCGCCGTAGGGCCCGGCCCACATCTGGTAGCCGGCCTTGGTCGAGATGATCAATTCGTCGCGGTAGGCAGCGAAGTCGGTGCGCAGGATCTCACCGAAGGCGGTTTCGGCAGAACCGGGCGGCGGACCGTAATTGTTGGCGAGGTCGAAATGCGTGATGCCGAGGTCGAAGGCCTTGCGCGCGATCGCCTGCTTGGTCTTATGCGGCGTGTCGTTGCCGAAATTGTGCCACAGGCCCAGCGAGATCGCCGGCAGCTTCAGGCCGGAGCGGCCACAGCGGTTGTAGACCATTTTCTCGTAACGGTTTTCGGCGGGCGTGTAGGGCATCGGAAAATCCTCGAATGGAAACGAGCCGGTCGGCTGCATTCGTCACAACGCGGCGAGTTGGCTCTGCCCCCCACCCTTACCCTCTCTCCGTCGAAACGGGGAGAGGGTTGAGGTGTGCTGCCCTATTTCTTCTTCGCCAAAAGCGCCTTGGCTTCCTTGACGCCAAGTGCGGCCGGCCGTTCGCAGGTGGTCTGCATGGCGACGAACTTGCCGGTTTCGCCGGAACGCAGCAGGCCGGTCATCACGTCGACGGCGTGCAGCGCCAGCTCCATCGAACAGCGGTGCGGCCGGCCTTCCGCGATCGCCACCGCCATATCGGCAAGGCCTGACGTGCGGTAGTTGGCCATCATGCCTTGCGAATGCATCTCGTTGGGCACGCCGAACGGATGCGGCCAGTTCGGCAGCTTCTTGACCGGTTTGGCCGCGACGGTGAAGCGAACGTCACCACCGAAGAAGTTCGGGTCCGGCACAAACACCGTACCCGCCTCGCCATAAAGCTCCATCGGCGCGTGGCCGTGGGCCCAGACGTCCCAGCTGGTGTTGAGCGTGATAACGGCGCCGTTCTCGAACTCCAGCAGGCCATGGATGGTCGTCGGTGTGTTGACCGGTATCTTTTCACCCGCGCGCGGCTTTGAACTGATCGTGCGCTCCTTGGCTGGCGTCGTGGCGAAGGCCGCGACCTGCTTCACCGGCCCGATCAGCTGGATCAGATTGGTGATGTAATATGGTCCGATGTCGAGCACCGGCCCCGCGCCTGGCTGGAAAAAGAAATCCGGATTGGGGTGCCAGTGCTCCATGCCGTGACCCATGACATGGCAGGTACCGCTCGTGACCTTGCCAAGCTTGCCGGTGTCGATCAGGTTGCGTACCAGCTGGTGCGCGCCGCCGAGGAAAGTGTCTGGCGCCGAGCCGATGCGCAGACCCTTTTTCTCCGCCCGCTTCTTAAGGTCGAGCCCTTCCTTGACCGACAGCACGAACGGCTTTTCCGAATAGACGTGCTTGCCGGCGTCGAGGATCTGCTTTGACACCTCATAGTGCACCGCCGGGATGGTCAGATTGACGATGATGTCGATGTCGTCGGCCTTGAGCAGGTCTTCGACGGTTTCGGCGCGCAGCTTGAACTCCTTCGCCCGCGCCTTGGCCGCCTCCATGTTGATGTCGGCGCAGGCACGCATCTCGATGCCGCGGAACAGCGGCGCCAGCGAAAAATACGCCTTCGAGATGTTGCCGCAGCCGATCACGCCGATGCCAAGTTTCTTTGCCATGCTGATTGCTCCTAATAGGTTTTGGCGGCTGCGATGGAGCGGCGGGCGAAACGCTCGATGTCGTTGGGGTTGTCCTGTTCCATGACGTAGTATTGGGCAGCACTCCTGGCACGCAACACCTTGATCAGGCCGGCCCAGTCGATGGTGCCATGGCCGACATCCGACCAGCCATCCTCATCCAGCCCCTCGCCGGGCTTGGCCATGTCCTTGACGTGGACGGCGCTGATGCGCTTGCCGTGTTTCTCGATCCACGGCAGCGGATCATCGCCGCCGCGCACCACCCAGGCAACGTCCATCTCCCAGCTGACATCGGGCGCGGATGACAGGATGTGGTCCTGCGGCACCGATCCGTCGGCAAGTTTCTTGAACTCGAAATCATGATTGTGCCAGGCAAAGCCGTAGCCGGCCTTTTTCGCGGCATCACCGACCTTGGCCAGGCGTTCGCCGAAACCACGCCAGCCGGCCACGTCGGATGGCCGCTGGTCGGGCATCAGGAAAGGGCAGATGAGCAGCGTGATACCGAGTGCGTCGGCGGTTTTGCGCACGCCGTCAAAATCGTTCTCGAGCGCGTCGATCGAGAAATGCCCAGTCGGCATGGCAAGCCCGTTCCTGTCGAGCTCGGCACGGAATGCCTTGGGATCATCATAGACGCCGCCGAAACCTTCGACCTGGGCGTAGCCGAGCTTGCCGAGCATGGCGAGCACACCGTCCCAGGGTTGGAAATTGCGGGCGCTGTAAAGTTGGAATGACCAATTCATCGTCTCTGTCCGTTTTGCTTGGGGATCGTCGTTGGAAGGTTGGTTCTCGGAAGCTAGATGCGTGTGCCGGTTGCGGTGTCGAAAAGCGAGGCGCGCATCGGATCGAATCCAAGCGTCACCGCCTCGTCGTTCTTGGGCGTGCGTTCCGAGGTCACTCGGACGCTGAAATTCTGCTGGGCAAGCTTCAGCCAGACCAGCGTGTCGGAGCCCATGGGTTCGACCACCTCGACATTGGCGGCCATCGAGAACGGCCAGCCGGTGCCGCTGTTCAGGCTGACATGCTCGGGCCTGATACCGAATGTGACGGGGCCGGGAGCCGGAGGCTTGGCAAAGTCGTAAGTGCCGAGCGGGATCTTGATATCCCCGGCCGCGAACCGCCAGCCGCCGTCGGCGTCTTCCAGGTGGCCATCGACGAAGTTCATTGCGGGCGAACCGAGAAAGCCGGCGACGAAACGGTTGACCGGACGGTTGTAGATGGTCTGCGGCGCATCGAGCTGCTGGATGACGCCGCCCTTCATCACCGCGATGCGGTCGGCCAGCGTCATCGCCTCGATCTGGTCGTGGGTGACGTAGATCATGGTGTTCTGCAGCTTGCGATGCAGCAGTTTGATCTCGACGCGCAGTTCGGCGCGCAGCTTGGCATCGAGATTGGACAGCGGCTCGTCGAACAGGAACACGTCGACATCGCGCACCAGCGCCCGTCCGATGGCGACGCGCTGGCGCTGGCCGCCGGAAAGTGCGGCCGGCTTACGCTGCAGCAGCGGCTCGATCTGCAGGATTTCAGCCGCCCGCGCGATCCGCTTGGCGATCTCTTCTTTTGGCGTGCCGGCGACACGCAGCCCGAAGGACAGGTTCTTCTCCACCGTCATTTGCGGATAGAGCGCATAGGACTGGAACACCATGCCGATGCCGCGGTCCTTGGGCTCTTCCCAGGTGACGTTCTTGCCCTTGATGAAGATGCGGCCTTCGGAAACGTCGAGCAGGCCGGCAATGCAATTGAGCAAGGTCGACTTGCCGCAGCCGGACGGCCCGAGCAGCACGATGAACTCGCCATCGGCGACATCCAGATTGAGCGTCTCCAGGACGGTCACCGCGCCGAAATTCAGCGACAGGTCCTGGATCGAAACGCTGGTATCGTTGGCTGCCGTCATCGCCATCACCCCTTCACCGCGCCGGCGGCGATGCCGCGTACGAAAAGCTTGCCGGAGATGAAGTAGACGATGAGCGGCACAAGCCCGGTCAGGATGGTTGCGGCCATATTGACGTTGTACTCCTTCACGCCTTGCACCGAATTGACGATGTTGTTGAGCTGCACCGTCATCGGATAGGTGTCGGGGCGGGTGTAGACGACGCCGAACAGGAAGTCGTTCCAGATGCCGGTCACCTGCAGGATGATGGCAACGACGAAGATCGGCAGCGACATCGGCAGCATGATGCGCAGGAAGATGCCCCAGAAGCCGGCACCGTCGACACGTGCCGCCCGGAACAGCTCCTCCGGCATCGAGGAGAAATAATTGCGGAACAGCAGCGTCAGGATCGGCATGCCGAAAATGGAATGGACGATCACCAGCCCGCTGAGGCTGCCATAGAGGCCGATCTCGCGCAGGATGATGACGATCGGATAGATCATCACCTGGTAGGGAATGAAGGCGCCGACGATCAGGATGATGAAGAACGTATCGGCGCCCTTGAAGCGCCAATTGGCCAGTGCATAACCGTTCACCGAGGCGATGGCGATCGACAGCAGCACTGACGGCACGGTGATGCGCACCGAATTCCAGAAGCCGCGCGAAAGTCCGTCGCAGTTAAGGCCGGTGCAGGCAGTCGACCACGCCTTGACCCACGGTTCGAAAGTGATCTCGAGCGGCGGTGAGAAGATGTTGCCGAGCCGGATCTCCGGCATGCCCTTGAGCGAGGTGACGACCATGACGTAGAGCGGCAAGAGGTAGTAGACCGCCATGACGAACAATGTGCCGTATAGGAAGACGTTGCGGCGCGAAATCACGCGGCGCGGCTTCGGGCCGTAGGGATCGGTGATGCCCTGGCGCGCGCCGGCGGCGGTGCTCGCTTGAGCGGTGATGTCTGCCATGCTCATTTGCGCCGCCCGAACTCGAGATAGGCCCAGGGCACGATGACGATCACCACCGAGAGCAGCATCATGGTCGAGGCAGCAAAGCCCTGGCCGAGGTTCTGGGCGAAGAACATATAGTCGTAGACGTATTTGGCCGGCACTTCGGAGGCGATGCCCGGGCCGCCGCTGGTCTGGGCCACGACGAGGTCATAGACCTTGACGATGCCGGCAGCGATGATGACGAGCGTGGTGATGAAGACCGGCCGCATCATCGGGATGACGATGAACAGATAGGTCTTCCACATCGGGATCCCATCCACCCGCGCCGCCTTCCAGATGTCCTCGTCAATGCCGCGCAGGCCGGCCAGCATCAGGCACATGATGAGCCCTGTGCCTTGCCACAGCGCCGCGATCGATATGCCGTAGATGACGATGCTGGAATTGTAGAGCGGGTCGAAGCTGAAGCTCGTCCAGCCTAAGTCACGGACCACATGCTGGATGCCGAAATCCGGATTGAGCAGCCACTGCCAGACCAGGCCGGTGACGATGAAGGAGAGCGCGAAAGGATAGAGGAAGATGGTGCGCAACGTGTCCTCGAAGCGGATCTTCTGATCGAGCAGTGCTGCAAGCAGGAAGCCGATGACCAGCGAGAACACCAGCGAGATCGCGCCGTAGATCAGCAGGTTTTCGATCGAGATCAGCCAGCGCGGCGTCGCCCACAACCGGTAGTATTGGTCGAGCCCGACGAAATTCAGCCGCGGCAAGAGCTTCGAATTGGTGAAGGAATAGAGCACCGTCCAAACGGTGCCGCCGACGAAAACCACCATGGCGGTGAGGATCATCGGGATCGAGGCGACCTTCGCATTGAGGTTGCGGAACAGAAGGTTGGGGCGTTCGCTCTTGCTCATCTCGTCAGCCGGCTGGGTAAGGGCGGTGCATTCCCGGCCCTGCATTCGCAAGGCCGGGAGCGAGGTGGGTTGCCGCCAGCGTCAGTCCGCCGAAGCGATGAGGTCGGCGAAGCGCTTCTGTGCGT
>NZ_RZQA01000242.1:0-7579 GCF_004022915.1 Mesorhizobium sp. M7A.F.Ca.US.006.04.2.1 | reverse complement strand
CGCATGGGCTGGCCAAAGACCCAGAGAACACGCCCTGCCTCAAGCCACGTGACGTTGAGATTGCGGCCAGTGCCGGGTTGTATATCCAGAGCTCGCTTTGCAAGCGATACGATGAGGAAACGAAGACGCTGCACCTATGCGAGCACTACGAAAACGGGTGCCGGTACTACGCGCAGGCTGATGAACGCGCCGACATCGTTTTCATGACGCACGACATGGCCATGCTGACGCTGGATCAGGAACTATTCGGCAAGGCCGATCTGCTGGTGATCGATGAATCCATGCTCAGCAAATTGACCAGCACGGGCGGTGGCATTGCATTCGACGACATGTTGCACAGCGAGCATCTGACGCGGCTCCATGCGGCGCTATCCGAAGACCCGAAGGCCGACCCGATCCAGACGCTCATATGTATGGGCATCACATGGCAACAGCTTCGTGATGAACAGGTTGCCATGGAGGAAGCTGACAAGGGTGCGCGGAGCAACGTCGCTTATCCGGGCATCGACAGCACCCGATTAGCCAAAAACGCTGCAGCCTTCAAAAAGGAGCGCAGCAAATCGACTACCATCCGCATGCTGCGAAACCTCAAGAACGAGATGAAGGCCGGCCGGACCCGTGGCACGCGGTCCTTCACATTTGCGCCCGAAGTGGCGGTCGCGGCGACTGACAAGGTTCCCGCACACACGACGAAACTGGTATTCCTCCAGCACCGGCCAAAAGTGAAATTGCTTCGGCAAGATTTGCCCGTCCTGATGCTCGACGCGACGGGCGATGCGCGTCTGATGGCGCACAGTTTCCCCGGCATAACCGGCGTGACGATTGAAGCTGAGCGCAATGCCTATGTCGTCCAGACGACCGGCAACAGCGGTGCGATGGGCAAGATCGGAAACATCTCCACCGACAAATACCGCGAGGAAGTAGCCAGCGTGGCCCGCGACATGGCGAAGCGCCATGGAAATCGCGGCCTGGTCGTCGCGACCAAAGAATCGCTGGAGCTTGGCTTGCAGCGAATGCTTCCCGAGGGGGTTGATGTCATCTACTTCGGCAATCTGCGGGGCATCGACAAATACAAGGACCGTGACTGGATTCTGATAGCCGCGCGCATGCAGGTGAGGGCGCTAGAGGCCGAGCGCTACGCCAAGGCACTTGCCTATGACAGTTTGGAACCTCTGTCGTGTCCGGGCAGCTACACCGAAGCGCTCGTCGGCTACGATCTGTCGAGCTATGAGGACAGGCAGGGCATCCATGCCGTCCGGCACATCGATCCATTGGTGGAGGCAATACGGCGGCAGTTCACCGAGGCAGAAAGTGTCCAGGCGATAGATAGGCTGCGCTTGGTGTTTCGGGGATATGATGACGACTTGATCAATCAGTCAGCGCAGTGGCTCAGGCCGGCGAAATGCGCGTTCGTCTGTATCCTGTCTGAAGTCCCGCTGCCGGGCATCATCGTTGATGAGTTGGCGCCATACAAGAATGTCGTCGGACGGACCGGTGAAAGGGGCGGTGGTGGCGGTCCCGGCAGCCGTTTGAAGAAATGGTACGACGAGCTTGGCGGTGTGCTTCCGATCCAGAAGCGGAAGTGGCTGGCGCAGCGTTTTGGAGTGACGGTTCGAGCGGTGGACAACACAATCGATGACTTCAAGACGCGCGGCGACGGGAACTATAGGAAGCTACTGGGAGCCGTGCCGGTCTTCATACATGGCGTGACGCCCGGTACCGTGTACGCATCCAATCGACAAAGGGCGCTTGAGTTTAGCCGGGATTGGCAGGAGGCAGGGCAATAGTCCCTCCGGCCGTAAAACACTGCAAACCCTATATATACACATATAGCTTTTGCAGTGTTTTTGCACTGGAGGGACTATTGCCCCGCGTTTTCCCGGAAATATCGGGAGATCACGAATTCCGAGCGAGGGCCGTATTTATTTGCGCCCCAGCTTCGCACCGCATGCGTAGCGCCAGCGTCCTCCGACGCCAGTCTCTAAAGGCCGCTCTTCTAGTCGATTTTCCTTATTGCTAAAACAAAAGCCATCATAACGCGCTGTAAAGGTTCAGCTTTACGCATCACAGCAGCTAATATACTGTTAGCTTTACCGCTTGACTTGAAGAAAAAGCACATAGCAGACACATAACGGGTACACTGTGGACGCCTCCTATCCAGTTCGGCGCAAGATCAAGGGCAGAAGCGGGGTCACCAACGGCAAAGAACTGCTGCCGGGGATCGATGGCCGTTCCAAATGGGCGCGGCGGCTGCATGATCTAATTGCTAATCACGTCTCTGACCTAGGCGGGCCAAGCAACGTCACACAGTCGCAGTATATTTTGGTCAAGAGCGCCGCAAACGCGACAATCGTTCTTGAACAATGGGAAGTACAGTTCGCTGGTGATGGCACTGTTAGCCTTCCTGCTCTCTTGGCCTACCAGTCCGTTGCGAACAGCTTGCGGCGCATCTTCGAGACGCTAGGCCTTAGCCGCGTTGATCCCCCTCGCGACGGCATGCAGACGTACGACACCAGCAAGCTTACCCCAGACGAGCAGCAACGCCTCAAGCTTCTGAATCACAAGGTGGGCGAGGTTGGAGTGGGGGGCCTGTCGGAGAACGATGCGAGTGAGATGAAGATGCTCATGGAGAAGTGCCTGGGCAGGGGTTACGGGCCATCGGTTACAGATCCCAATCCTCGTGATCGACCGTTCCACGAGATCGACTATTCGAGGCGAATATGAGCCCGGAAGTCTACACCGGCGATTTCTTCCACAGCCCGAGCGGCACCCAATGGGTGATCATTTTCGTGTTCGAAACTGAGGATATCGCCGGGCTGAAGGACGGAACATACGTCTTCGCCGTTCGGTCCATCGAGACAAAATACGGCGACGACATCATCTACGACCTGTTCCCCGTGGACAAGCTTGGCTGGACGACGACCCCCGTCTTTGACGAAGGCGATGTCTATCAACTCGCCTATGAGGATTTCGCGATCCAGGGCGAACGCGGCCCCCTTGTCCAATTGCGGCGCGAAGACGGATCGACCGAGTTCGCGTGCCGATGGCGCGTCGCCTTCAACATGATGCGCGGTGTCGACGTCTCCCCGGAAGCCGAGTGGCGGCAAGCCACGGCAGGACAAGTTTGATGGCTCAGCTTGGCGATATCGTTACCGTTGAAAGCGGCCTCAAATGGGTGGTGTTGGAGCTAATCGGCAATGCCGGCGGCACGCAAGATGCCCGCCTTATCCGACCATCTGGTGATGGTCGCAATACTGGGCTCCTCAAGGGTGCTAGCGGGTTGACCGTTACCGCAAGTCCGTCGTTCCAGCCAGGTGATCCTGTGACCGTTAACGGACTGAAGGGCAGCTATCTGGGAACTGAAGACGGCGTGGCCCACGTGCTCTTGGCACCGCGTCAGATGCAGACAAAATCCGGTGCCTTCATCGGCCTCGACGCATCCGTTGCGAGGATGAACATCGCCCTGCTCGTCATTGAAAATCGAAAACTTTGAAGGAGAAGAACCATGGCACTGCATGTTCCCATTGACCTTGATGAACGTATCATTGATCGGATTGCCGAGACGGACAGGCTGACAGGTGCGCCTATCGCGGACCCTGTAATTTCCGGGTTGTCGAACGCTGTGAAGCTGGCGAGAGAGCAAGCGCATAGTCTCGCCGCCTATGAAGCGGCAGCGCATGCTGACAAGACGATGACATTCGAAGCCAACCTTCTGCGCGTGGCGGGTGCCGCTGAGAAGTCGGGCTCACGTGTCGCAACGCTGCTGGACGCCGCGCGGACGAGGGCCATCACGGAAATCGCCAACATTGAGAAGCGCACCGGCACTCCACCGCCGCCAAAGGACAGTATCGCGCTGTCCATGGAGGCTGAAATCAGGGCACGCCTCGGCAACATGCCGCCCAAGCACAGGACCGCAGCTATCGCGAAGGCAAAGGCAGAGAACAACGAAGCAATCATCGGTGCGGTGTTGCGGGGCCAGCCGCTGCTTACCGGCCTGACCGAGACGCAGCAGGATGCGATGCGCCATCACTACCGCGAGCGTTTCCACTCGGCCGACTATGCTCGTCTTAGCCGTTTGAAAAGGGCTCTTGAAGCCGTGGACAAGTCGGGGCGGCTGTTCGTCAAGATAGTTCGAGACGCTGTCAACACACCCGCTGCAATGCAGGCGGCCAGCAACAAGGCGGTGCTTGAGGAATCAGCCGCTGCACACGCAAGGGAGGCATGACCATGGACAAGAACGCACTGTTTCTTGAGGACGGCAGTTTCGCCGCCCCTCTATTTGTGAAGGACATCGCGGAGGTGCCGGAAAGCCATCGCGATTGGTACAATCCCATGCCCAAGGGCAACACCAGGGGCAACTACAGGCTTGACGATTTCTACTGGATGGAAGTGCGCCTGCCTTTCGAACAAGAAGTGCTGCGGCTCGAGCAACAACAAGCAGCGCTGACCGCCAAATACGAGGCGGACATTGGGCGCGAGAAGCAGGGGCGAAAGGAGGATAAGATCAACGCCACACTGCTGAGCACCTGCGAGGCGGCAGGCATCCCCGAAGGGCTGATCGAGGGCGCGATCGCTGTGCTGTCGAAGCAGACAACGTTCGACGTTGACGATTCATATGAGTTTGGCGGCGGCGTGGTCATCGCCAACAGCGGCGGCCATCTGAATACGGTAGAGACGCTGGTCGAGAACTTCCTCGACAGCGACGAGGGCAAGGCATTCCGCGGGAAACGCCGAGCCGCTCCGTCGGATGACTACTTCAGCAATATGATCACGGGCATGAAAGAGCGGCGGTAAAGCGACTCGTCAACTTGCATAAATCTTCGACTCGGCTGACAGTTCGCCCTTCCAACAATATTGGGAGGGGAAAATGGCTGAAACAGAGCTCGACTCGCTACTCGAACGGATGCCGGAAATCGCCAAGGCGGTAAACTCTTTTACCTCTGAAGTTGTGCAGCAGACCGCATTTGAGGCGTTAATCGCCGCCTTCACAGGCAATGATCCAAAACCGAGGAATGAGTCCCAAGGTGCTCCCGAAGCTGCGACGTCCAATGCGGGAGGGGAAAAGACCAAGAAGTCAAATCGCAGTCCTCGCAAGTCGCGATCAAATGATAAGTCGAAAAATGAAAATGCGTTCGATGAGTTGGCGCTGGTCAACGCCATACGCGAGGACGCTCGTTTCGAGCAATTCAGGTCCAAAGTTATATTGGGATCGGCTTCTAAGACACAACAAGTAAAGTTTATTTCTTGGTACGCTGGAGAAACGCCGCTCACTTCAGGGAATATGCTCCGAGCACTTGATATTTTGGGCGTGAAGATAGATGCGCCTGCTGCCTCCAGGGCCGTGACAGCCGCGAAGAACGACTACATAGCGACGCCAAACACCAAGCCGGTGACATTCCGCCTTACCACGCGCGCGCACATCGATTACGAAAAGTGGCTGTTGAATGACACAGCAGCTAGCTGATTTCGCGGCGTATCTGTCCGAACAGAAACTAACGGAACTTGATGAAGCCATCGCGGTCGTGTGGTTCCTGACACGCGATCCTGAACACGAAAAGGGTGTCACCGTTACTCAAATTGCAAAGGTACTCACCGACAATCGACTGAGGCCAAGCATCAACGCATCTCGGCTTGGCGCGAAGCTGCGAAGCAATTCAAATGTGGTTGCGGGGGCGAAGCTTGGCGCTGGTACCCATCGCATCAAAGCGTCAAGTGACCGCACATTTGCTGAAAAATACGCAGACTTCCTTGACCCCCGAACTGCCAAAGTTGGCGACAGTATCATCTCCAACGAGATCCCCCTGGGGGGCCGTCGCCACTTGGAACAAATAAGACGCGAAGCGAACGGTTGCTATGATCGAGGGTTTTACAACGGCTCAGCGGTGATGTGTCGGCGCATGGTTGAGTTGCTTCTCGTGGAGGCCTTCGTCAAAGCGGGCCACCTCGCTCAGATCCTTGATGCGAAAGACGACATAAAGGGCTTCGGTGAGATCATCGGAATCGCAAAATCCAACCAGTACATTCGTCTGTCCCGGACAACGCCGGGGACCATCGAAAAGGTGAAGACCATCGGGGACGCTGCTGCCCATCATAGGTTCTACAACACAACGAAGAAGGACCTTGATGAATTGAATCCCGGTCTACGGCACGTGATAACGGAATTAGCGGCCCTTGCAGGCTTTTAGCGCGCCGCCCAGACACTTGGGGCGGCGCGCATGCTTGTCGCGCTACAGGCGGCGGCTTTGGCCGCCTAGGCCGGTGTAAGGAAGGTATAATCGCACTGCTTGAGACGCCGCTCAGCCTCAAGCAGCAGCTCCGACGCAAACAACGGCCTGTGAGGCGACTGGACGGCCAACGCTTCGACCGACAGATCAACCCGCCCGAGTGTCCAGAGATCGACTAGTCCGGCATGGATACGGAATTGAGATGAAGGTTGCAGCAAACGCTTTGCAGCTTCCAACCCTCCGTAGCGTAGGATCATCTGCGTCAGGGAATTGCCCTTAAGGCCAGCCTCGTATCTAGCCCTTCGATCAATGGCCAGTATGGCTTGATGAAAAGCCATCCCGAGAACCATGTCGCGGCATTCTTCGTTGGTTATAGATTTCATTGTCTCGTCTCCTAGTAAATGTCCACGGGACAACCCCGCACGAACACGTCAACCGGGTCGGTCGGCGCGTTGTCAGCGGGTTTCACAGGACTTGCCTGCGGGAGAGAGCTGGAACCGCGCTATGTGAACAGATATAGGCCTAGTGTCAATAACTCGGCGACTTTCCTTATTTGGGACAAAACCCAAATAAGTTTCGACGAGGCTGAACCAGCGCAAGCTATTCTGTTTGTTGGAGATTTTTGGTGCCGCTTGCGTGACTCGAACACGCGACCCCCGCATTACGAATGCGGTGCTCTACCAACTGAGCTAAAGCGGCCCGGGAAGCCAACGCCTCCAAGATGCGGCGGTGATAGACGCAACCGGGCGCGAATTCAAGATGCGACTTGGCAATTCCTGCGGCGGCGTCATGGCACCCTCGAAAGCCGGCCGCCGCCTTGTCCGCCAATCAATCGCCAAGGGATGCGGCGCACGGTACGTGCGCTCTCCGCGCGTGAAAATCGGTGAAACATGCTGATTTTGTTGCCGGAACAGCGCCGGAATGGACTTTGCATACCTCTGCGAGGCAGAATGCGCCGCTCGCCCGTTGATTGATTGGTCGCCTGCGGCTAACGATCACGGCAAGGTAGGCAAAGACAGAGGGACCCGCTTGGACGCGATCGAAAAAGCGATCCGGAACGCCTTGGAGAAAGGCAATGCCGAGGACCGCGCGTTCCGCGAGAGGGTCTATCGCTCGGCTTTTGCCGCGCTTGATCGCGCGCTCCAGGCCAATCCCGGTGTGACCGTTGAGGTCGCCATCAAGCGCCGCAAGGCAATCCAGGCGAAAATCACCGAAATCGAATCCGAGTTCCTGCCGGCGGTGCCGGATGTCGGCCCGCAGGGCGATGCACCGGCGGTCGAACTCGGAGCGGACTCGGCGCCCGCGGGCGAAACCGGCCGACAGGCATCGTCCCCCGATGTCGTCGTCGACGGCCC
>NZ_RZQA01000241.1:0-7582 GCF_004022915.1 Mesorhizobium sp. M7A.F.Ca.US.006.04.2.1 | reverse complement strand
CAGGCCCAGTGCCGTGGCCACCACGAGCGAGCAGACGCTCAACGCAATCGTGACGTAGACGCCCTTCAACACAAACGGCAGGTAGTCGGCAGTTTCAGCCACAATCACCTTTACAGTCTATAGTTACACTCGAGAGCGTACGTGTTCACTTGCCAAAGATGTCGTAGCTGAAATATTTGTCGTTGATCGTCTTATAGGTCCCATCGGCGCGAACCTCCTTGATCGCCTTGTTCAACGCCTCACGAAGCTCGGTGTCGTCTTTTCGGAGGCCGATCCCAATGCCTGCACCGAAGCAACCGGGTTCGCTGACAGGGTCACCCTGGAACGCAAAACCCTTGCCGCGCTCGGTCTTCAGCAAGCCGAAATCGAGCTGGATCCGATCTGAGAAAACCGCGTCCAGTCGGCCGGCAGCAATGTCGAGGAACATGTCTTCAGCGTTCTGGTAAACCTGGACGCTGGCATTCGGATAGGTCTTCTCCAGATAGCACTGCGCCACACCCGGAATGGTGCCGATCTTCAGTCCACCCAGAGCCTTGTCGGCGAAGTCGATCTTGGTTCCGTCGGACGCAACGAACGCAGCCGCTGTTTGATAGTATGGATCGGTAAAGTCGATCTGCTTTTTACGCTCCTCGGTGATGGTCATCGAGGCAAAGATGCCATCGAACTTTTTGACCAGCAGACCCGGGATCATGCCGTCCCAATTCTGGGCTACGAAGGTGCAGTTCCGGTCCATCTTCTTGCAGAGAGCATTCCCTAGTTCGATTTCAAAGCCCGCTATCGAGCCGTCCGCGGCTCGAAAGTTGAAGGGCGGATATGCGGCTTCGGTGGCGAACGTAACGTCCCCCGCCACGGCCAGAGCGGGCATCAGGACAATTCCGAGTACCGCGACCAAGCCAAGCAATTTCTTTTTCATTTTTTGTCCCCTGGATTATGCGGGCATCTGCCGCAAGTTGACGATGTGGCATCCCTTGGGTCCACCCGGCGATCTTTCTCGTCGCAACCGAGGCGGGCTATCCATTGCGAAACTACTTCGCGCCGCATATGCCCTCCGGCCTTTCTGCGGTTCCAAGGTTAGTGCAGCCGGGGTTGTATGCGTTACCTAATTCCGAAAGCCAGGTTTCCAAACTAGGCAACCAAGCGTCGTCAGGTCCCATGCTAGGGCGGTGCGGCGCTATCAAATTGATTGGTTCTGCTCGGGGAGATGAAATTGACGAAGATCGTGTCGCTTGAGCAAATCCTGAAAGCGCTGCCGGACATCGATGTCGTCGCCGAAATCGAGCGTGGCTTCGTTGCCCTGTCCGAGGGAAAGGTCGAGGTCCCGCCAGTAGGCGAACTCCTTTTCCCGGACGAAAGCGGTGAGCTTCACATCAAATATGGCGCCGTGCGCGGCGACGACGTGTTCGTCGTCAAGCTCGCAACGGGGTTCTTCAACAATCCGAAATTAGGTCTGCCGCCGTTCTCCGGTTGCATGCTGGTGCTGTCCGCGAAGACGGGTCAGGTTCTTTGCATCCTTCTCGAAGAAGGGGAACTCACCAATCACAGGACCGCCGCTGCAGGCGCCGTCGTTGCGCGTCACCTGGCACCTGCGCGGTTGGAGACGATTGGCATTTGTGGCGCCGGCGTGCAGGCGCGCCTGCAGGCCGACTATTTACGCCGGGTGACGCAATGCCGTGACCTCGTTTTGTGGGCGCGTGATGTCGAGCGGGCGACTGAAGCCGTGCGCGATATCGCGCGGATGGGCTACAGCGCTCGAGTGGCAGCAAGCCCAGAAGAGGTTGCCTCTTCGTCGCAGCTGATCGTCACGACGACCGCGGCCCACCAGCCCTATCTGTTCGCGGGCTCCATTAGGCCCGGCACACACATCACTGCGATGGGCTCGGACACACCCGAAAAGAACGAAATCGATCCGATGATCCTGAAGTCGGCCGCCCTGGTTGTCGCCGACAGTATACCGCAGTGCCTGGTACGTGGAGAGATTCACGCCGCGATAGCGGCCGGTGTCTTGAGACGAGAGGATGTCGTCGAGCTCGGAAATGTCATTTCTGGAAAGGCGGGACGGCGGTCGCCCGAAGACATCACGGTGGCCGATCTGACCGGTGTGGCCGTGCAGGACATCATGATTGCCAAAGCGGTGGTCGCACGAACAACTTGAGGAGTGCCGTATGCAGATTCCCACTTTCGTCCTTGAACGAAGCCAGACGCTTTATGAGAACGATGTCGCCATCAATCTGACGGAGAGCGGCGTTCACCCCGCAGCTATCTCGGAAATCCTGTCTGCAGCCGAATTAGCGGAGCTTGCCGCACTCCCTCTGGGCTACGGATACACGGATGGCAATCCATCGCTGCGCCAGTCGATCGCCGATTGGTACCCGGGTGCGGCTTCGGAAAACGTGCTGGTCGCTCACGGCTCGTCGGAAGCGAACCTGTTGACTTTGATGGCGCTCGCCGAGCGCGGCGACCACATCATCGTTGTCGTGCCAAACTTCATGCAGATCGCCGGCCTTGCTCACAGCCTGGGGATCGACGTCACGCAGATTGCGTTGCGACCGAGCGATGGCTGGCAGCCCGATATCACGGCGCTGGAAGCGGCAATTGGCCCGCGCACCAAGCTGATCACGCTCTGCGACCCCAACAATCCGACCGGTACAACGCTCACCCGATCGTCCCGGCGGGCGCTCGCGGAGCTGAGCGATCGCACGGGTATCTGGTTGCATGTCGACGAAATCTATCGCGGCTCGGAGATCGATTCCACCGATGCGCCAACCATTTTTGGGATGGGCAAACGGGTCATCGTGACGGGAGGACTGGCGAAATCCTTCGGTTGCCCTGGACTGCGGATGGGTTGGATGATCGGTCCGCAAACCCTGGTAGCGGAAGGCCATCGGTTTCAGGACTACACGAGTATCGGCACTGGCGTGGTCTCGCAGTTCGTTGCCGAGAGAGCGCTCGGCGAGCCCGTGCGGAGCAAGTTGCTCTCGCGCGGCCGCCAAATCCTTATCGCCGGGCGTCAGCGGGTAGCGGGGTGGCTCGAAGGGCGCGATGGATGGTCCTGGGTCGTTCCGCAAGCAAGCGGCATGGCGTTCCTTCGCTACGAGATGAACATCCCGTCAGAGACTTTCGTGGAAGAATTGCGCCGTGCCAAGGGCGTGTTCGTTTGCGCCGGCAGTTGGTTCGGTATCGAGGGTCATATCCGCGTTGGCTTCGGCGTCGACCCGCATCATCTGGAAAGCGGTCTGGAAGGCATCGACGAATATCTGCGCGAAAGGCGGTTGTTCAATTGACCGTCACTGTTCATCGCGGCCCTCCGGCTTCGCACCGTAGGCGACGACTTCCAGTTCGACCAGACCGCCGTAGAGCAGTTCGGCGACGGTGCCGATTCGCGCCGGTTTAGAGTCCGGGAAGTATTTTGCGTAGGCGGTGTTGAACTCGTTCGCGTCCTTTGACTCGCGTAAATAGACGTTGACCTTAACGATGTCCGAAAGGCGCAGACTCGCCCGCTGCAGGATGTCTTTCACCTCCAGCATAATGCGATCAGTCTCGGCTGCTACCCCGCCGGTGACGATTTCACCGTCGGGCCCGAAGCCGGCAAGGCCCGACAAGAATACGAAATCGCCGGCGCGGACCGCTTCCGAAATTGCAAGCCCTTCCACATTAGGCCCGGCAATGAATTCAATCGTCATGCTGTTTTCCGATCTGTGTCGATACCAGAAAGCATTCATAAGACGGGCGGCTCGTGATTGGTTATGAGATGTGGCAACTGACCTTTCTGAAAAGAGAAACGACGAGCCCCATACCGCCGTGCAGGCTGGGTGGACGGCAAGGGAGAACGACGTGGCACAACCGATCAATGTCGACCCTGAACATGTCGAACGGCTGATCTTCGACCTCGGCAGGTTCGGAGCACACAGCGGAACCGGCGTCTGGCGCACCGTGTATTCGCCGGAATGGGTCGCGGCAGCCGACCAGTTCGCTGAATGGTGCAGAGAAACGGGTTTGGCTGTGCATAGCGACGCGGTCGGCAATGTCTGGGGAAGGCTTGACGGTGAAGAGCCCGGGCCTTCGATCGTGTCCGGATCGCATATCGACAGCCAGACGCCCGGGGGCCGCTATGACGGTGCCTTGGGCGCGATCGCAGCGCTGGTTGCGGTTGACGCGCTTGCAAAGCAGTTTGGTAAGCCGCGCCGGACATTGGAAGTACTAGCACTTTGCGAGGAAGAGGGAAGCCGTTTCCCTGCGGCAAGCCTTTGGGGCTCGCGCGCCATAACCGGCTGCATCGAGCCGCGCGAACTTGACGAGCTGGTAGACGGCGACGGTGTTTCGATTGGCCAAGCCATGAAGGCTGTCGGGCTTGATCCCGCCGACCTCGGCAAGGTGGAGCGCGATGATATCGACACGTTCATCGAGCTGCACATCGAGCAAGGCCCCGTGCTCGAAGCTGCTGGTCTTGGAGTCGCCCTCGTCACGGCGATCAACGGACTGCGCCACTATCGTGTGGAACTGACCGGAGAGGCAAATCATGCCGGCGCCTTTCCGATGGATGCGCGCCGCGATCCGATGGCGGGGTTTGCGGAAATCGCCGGCGGTCTCATCTCGACGGCGGAACGTTGGGGAAGGCCGGCGGTGACAACCGTGGGGCAAGTCAGCGTCGAACCCAACCTGCCTTCCATCATACCTGCGAAAGTCACTTTCATGATCGATGCCCGGCATCCTGATCCAGATGCTGTGCGGCGGCTTTATACCCTGCACGAAAATCTGATCCGGGAGGTCGCGGATCGCCGTGGCCTCAAAGTGAAGATCACGGTGGTTGAGAACCAAGAGCCCCTGATCTGTCACCCCGAAATCGTTGCGGCAATCAAGGCGACGGCGGAGGAGCAGGGCGTCAGGCTGGGCGCACTCTCCAGTGGCGGCAGCCACGATACACAGCAGATGTCGAGGATCGCCCGGGCCGGGATGATATTCGTCAGGAGCAAGGACGGCAGGAGCCATACACCTGAGGAGTTCTCCTCGATCGATGACATCGTCGACGGCATCAAGGTGCTGGCCGGGACACTCTACAAGCTCGCCTATTGTTAGCAGGTTAACATGGGACGTGACCCACTCAGTTCGGACCCGATGCCGGTGTGGAGTGCGACAATATCAGATGGAACGACTGACGTGAGGCGCGTCGCCGCGATTAGCGAGACGTCCAGGAACGACTGCGAATAGCGGTTCACACCAGATCCCGGCCGCCATGAAATTTACGATCGAGGTACTCAGACCCTAAATAGCGAACGACTAAGAATCACTCAATGCGGACCAATTTTCAATGAACCCTTCTCGCAGGCGTCCCCCTCGCCAACCAGTTTTCACGAGAACTCAAAGCTTCCTTCACGTTTCCCCGTGGCGAGCTCCAGCAATCACTATTTTAGTTGCCTTGGTGATTTTCGCTTTTGCGCTGACCCTGAGATGGTAAGGCGGCTTAGCCGTCGACCCTCTGCTTATTTCAGAACTAGGTCAATCGTGCTCGGGTAGTCCGCGGCGTGGCCAGGAGCAGACTGGTTTCGCTGCCCGTTATGCCGGCTATGAGTCGGATGCGGCGCAGCACCGCATCAAAATCAGTCAGTGATGCGGTCCCAAGCTCGACCACCAGATCCCAGCGGCCATTGGTGGTATGGATTGTCGAGACTTCCGGGAAGCCGCCCAGCGCCCGGACCACGCGGTCGGCGGCATGGCCCTCGATCTCAATCAGCATGATACCGCGGATGCGCTGATCGACGGCGTCGGCGCGCAGCACCACCGTGTAGCCGATGATATCGCCGGACCGTTCGAGCCGCTCCATACGTGCCCTGACCGTGGCGCGCGAGACACCTAGATCGATGGCGAGATCCGACACGCTGCGGCGCGCATCATGCCGCAGCAAGGTCACTAGCCGTTCGTCCAGTGCATCCATCGGAGTTACCACTTTGATCAGTTTTGCTGCCATTACGATAGACAATGCTTCTCGAATTGCCAATTCTGCCTGTTCATATCGCCGGCTCGCCATGATCTTCTCGCGGTCATTCGAACTTGGGCCATGGGAAAAACAATGCGTTGCAAAATCGTCGGGGCGCCGGTGCAGGACGGCGCTGGCAGAATGGGATGCGAAATGGGGCCGAGTGCCCTGAGGACGGCCGGGCTTTCTGAGGTGCTGTCCGGCCTCGGCCACGCTGTCGAGGATATGGGCGCCATCCAAGCAATTCCAGCGAGACGCATTTCGCACGGCAACCTGGCGCTGAAGGCCCTGCCTGAGATATCGGCCTGGACGTCCGCCATTGCCGCGGCCGCATACGCGGCGAGCGAGGACGCCATGCCGATCTTTCTCGGCGGCGACCATTCGATCTCGGCCGGGACCTTATCGGGCCTCGCCCGCCGAGCCGCAGAAGCCAGCCGCCCGCTGTTTGTGCTCTGGCTCGACGCGCATCCGGACTTCCACACGCTCGACACCACCGCCAGCGGCAATCTGCATGGTGTTCCACTCGCCTACGCCAGTGGCCAGCCGGGTTTCGGTGGCTATTTTCCGGATCTGCCGGCAGCGGTCGATCCCAAGCGCGTCTGCACCATGGGCCTGCGCAGTGTCGACCCGGCCGAGCGCAGCGCGCTCAACCAGGCGGGCGTGACCGTGCACGACATGCGCGCGATCGACGAACATGGCATAGCGCCGCTGCTGCGCGCCTTCCTGGCGCGTGTATCGGCGGAGGACGGGCTGCTGCATGTCAGTCTCGACGTCGACTTCCTCGACCCGTCGATCGCGCCCGCGGTCGGCACCACGGTTCCCGGCGGCGCGACGTTCCGCGAGGCGCATCTGGTGATGGAGATGCTGTCCGACAGCGGCCTCGTCTCCAGCCTCGACCTGGTCGAGTTGAACCCTTTTCTGGACGAGCGTGGCCGAACCGCGACGCTGATGGTCGACCTGACGGCGAGCCTGATGGGCCGCCGCATCATGGACCGTCCGACCCGCAGCCATTCCGGGAGCTTTTGATCATGACCACGGCAAAGCTGAACATCGTCCCCTTCGTCAGCGTCGACCGAATGATGAAGCTGGTGATCGCCATCGGCGTCGAGCGCTTCCTGACCGAGCTCGCTGGCTATATCGAGGAAGACTTCCGTCGCTGGGAACTTTTCGACAAGACGCCTCGCATCGCCTCGCATAGCCATGACGGCGTCATCGAGCTGATGCCGACAAGCGATGGTCGCCTCTACGGCTTCAAATATGTCAATGGCCATCCCAAGAACATGCGCCAGGGTTTGCAGACGGTCACCGCCTTCGGCGTGCTCGCCGATGTCGGCAGCGGTTACCCAATGCTGCTCACCGAGATGACCATCCTGACGGCACTGCGTACCGCCGCCACGTCAGCTGTCGCGGCCAAGTATCTGGCGCCGAGCGGCGCGCGCACCATGGCCATCATCGGCAACGGCGCCCAATCGGAATTCCAGGCGATCGCCTTCAAGGCTCTGACCGGCATCGACCGGCTGAGGCTCTACGACATCGACCGGTCAGCCTCGCGGAAATGCGCGAAGAACCTGGCTGGCATGGGGTTCGACATCACTATCTGCGAAACCGGGC
>NZ_RZQA01000240.1:0-7590 GCF_004022915.1 Mesorhizobium sp. M7A.F.Ca.US.006.04.2.1 | reverse complement strand
GGTCCGGTTGGTGCGGGCCGCGGCCACCACGGCCGCGCAGGAGGCCGAACCGCAGGCCTTGGTCAGGCCGGCGCCGCGTTCCCAGGTGCGGATGATCATGGTTTCGGGCGAAGTAACCTGAGCGATGGTTATGTTGGCGCGCTCGGGGAACATCGGGTGGTTCTCGAGCAGCGGACCGAAGCGGTCGAGCTCGTAGGACCAGACGTCGTTGTCGACCCAGAAGATCGCGTGCGGGTTGCCCATCGAAACGACCGAGGGTGAATGCAGCACGGGAGCGTCGATCGGGCCGATCTGCAGCTCGATCATGCGGGTGTCGCGGAATTCCTCGGCCAGCGGGATATCCTGCCAGCCGAAGCGCGGCGTGCCCATGTCGACCGAGATCGAACCGTCGGCGTGTTCGCGCGCATTGAGGATGCCCGCCACGGTCTCGAAGGTGAAGATCTTCTGGCCGGTCTCGGCGGCGAGCGCCTGGACGACGCAGCGCATGCCATTGCCGCAGGCCTGCGCACCGGTTCCATCGGAATTCAGGATGTCGATGAAAAAGGCGGTGCCAGACGTCCTGGCGTCATGGATCGCCATGATCTGGTCGAAGCTGGTCGCGGCATCGGCGTTCAGCGCAACCGCCGCCGCCGCCGTCACCCGATCGGCACGGCCACGCATATCGGCAACGATGATCTCGTTGCCGATGCCGTTCATCTTGGCGAAAGGGGCAGTGCTGGCCATTGCTCCGAAAAATTCCGTGTCCGTTTGGCGCTATATGGCGGAAACGGGCAGGAATTACCAGTGCGCAGCCGCTTGGTCTCGGCGAAAGCGCCGGACTTACGTGACGGCGAAAATGCCCAGCACCACCAGCAGGAAGATGATCAGAACGATGCCGATAAGGATACGCGCACCGGTGGCCGCGGCACCTGCCAGTGCCGGCATGCCGAGCAAGCTCGCCGCCGCGGCGACGATCAGGAGAATGATAATCCATTTGAGCATGACAATGCCTCGCAAACCGGCAAATATTTCAACCACATGAAAACGCGGTTGCAGCGCTGGGGTTCCGTCGAACCGATGCGGATCAGGGCGCTATGTGCTCCGGCACATCCCAGACCTCGCCCGGCCGCAAGGCGCGAAAGCGCTCGCGTGGGATGCCTCGATCGTCAAGCGCCTCGGTCAATTTGCGCGCCGGCTCGTCGATCGGCTCGTCGGTGAGCTGGAAGGTGCCCCAGTGACAGCCGGCGGCATGGGCGGCGTTGCACAGCGTCATGCCTTGCACCGCTTCCCAGGGGTTCTGGTGCTGCGGCGCCATGAACCAGCGCGGCTCATAAGCGCCGATCGGCAGGATGGCGAAGCGGAAACCGCCATGTTTCTCGGCCATCCGCCGGTAGTTGATGCCATCGTGGAAGCCGGTGTCGCCGGCGAAATAGAGCTTGCCGTCAGGCGTTTCGACGACAAAGCCGGCCCAGAGCGCCATGCGCCGGTCGCGGGCGCCACGCGCCGACCAGTGATGCACCGGCTCGACATGAATGGCGGCGCCGTCGCCGATCTCGACCCTGTCGCCCCAGTCATGCGCCGACAGCCGCATGCCGGGCACGGCGGCTTCGATGATGGCGTCGTTGCCGAGCGGAGTGAGCACCAGCGGGTCGTGGCCGGCCTTCAGCCGCCTCAACGTGGCGAGGTCGAGATGGTCGTAGTGGTTGTGGCTGACCAGCACGAGGTCGATCGGCGGCAGGTCGGCAAAGGCGATGCCTGGCGCATTGATGCGTTTTGGTCCGGCGAAGGAAAGCGGCGAGGCGCGCAGCGACCACACCGGATCGGTAAGGATGTTCAGACCGGCCGTCTGGACCAGCAAGGTGGAATGGCCAACCATGGTCACTTTCAGCGCGGCGCCCTCGACCCGAGCCGTCGGTTTCGCCTGCGGAAAGGGGCTTGCATCGCTCGCCGGCCATTTCGAGCGCTGGCCATTCAACTGCCATTTCAGCAGGTCGGCGAAACGGCCGGGTGGCTGGCCGTCGGGATTGAAGAACAATGCGCCGTCGAAATGGTCGCTGGGCGGGCCGCTATAATAGCGATTGGCGGCTGTCTTTCTCGCGGCCAATTTTGCGGCTCCGGCAGGTGTTTCGTTTTCCAGACATAGGCGCTAAGGCGGCTCGCGCAAGCGTCCAACCGTCGAATGTCGGCGCTGCACTGCTTTGACCGGATCCCCAGGCGACGCGCGACAAGCGGTCAGCCGCCGCGATTGCGATAAATTTGCAACAATTCTTGCTGCAAACTGTATTTTAACCATATCGGGTTGAAATTTCGCCACCTTCTCCATCTTGGTGGGGGTGAGATTGTGCGGACGGCTTCCCCCCAGCCGGATCCGACGGAGGTTGGAATGACTTTTTCGAAAACCGGTCTGGTGGCCGTATCGCTGGCGGCGCTCGTTGCGAGCGGCTGTTCGACCTCGCGTTTCTCCTCGATGGATGACCAGCAGCCGGCACCGCTGGAGGCCGCGCCCGCCGGCAAGGTGACGGCGAACCAACTGCCGCCGCCGGCATCGCCCGGCACCACCGACCCGTCTCAATTCCCGACCGCTCCTGCGAACACGCAGGTCGCCGCGCTGCCTTCGGATGGTTCGGCGCCGGCCGGCGCTTCGGACGTGACTGCCGCCAGCGTCGCCGGTGTCTGGAACGCCAGCGTTGCGGGCCAGAGCTGCAAGGTGGCGACACCGCAGACCAAATTCGGCGCCGGCTTCCGCGCTGGGCCGCTGCATTGCCCGGCGCCGATGGACGGCGTCAAGTCGTGGAACGTCGCCGGCAAGCAGCTGACGCTCTATGACGAGAGTGGCGGTGCGCTGGCGCGGCTCTATTCCTCGGGCGGCTCGAAATTCGACGGCCAGACTTCCAACGGCCAGCCGATTTCGCTTACAAGGTAGGCTAATGCATGTCGCCCAAAAGTGGCCGCGGTTTTGGGAAAACAAAGATCTAAAGCGGGTCGTCTGAATCCGTTCAGACACGACCGCTTTAGTCCTCCGAATGCGTGTCGCGCAGAAGTGACCCCGATTTCGGGACAGCGACATGCATAAACAAATGACGTGACCGATGCATCTGCGTGACGGCCTCCAGACCCATGCGACCGTCAGGCAGCGCTACGAGCATCTGGTGGAAACCGGTACGATCGACCGCGATCCGGCGCAGGAACGGATCGTTGCGGCGCTCGACCGGCTGACCGATGAGATCTCGGCCAAGCGGCTGGCGCATAAGTCGAGCGCGCTGGGCTGGCTGTTCGCCCGCAAGCGCGAGACGCATGAGGCCGTCAAAGGCCTTTACATCCATGGCGGCGTCGGTCGCGGCAAGACCATGCTGATGGATATGTTCTTCGAGTTGCTGCCGGTGCGGCGCAAGCGCCGCGTCCACTTCAACGACTTCATGGCGGACGTGCAGGACCGTATCCAGAAGCACCGGCAGGCGCGCAAGAACGGCGATGTCAAGCAGGACGACCCGATCCCGCCGGTGGCCAAGGCCCTTGCCGAGCAAGCCTGGGTGCTGTGCTTCGACGAGTTCTCGGTCACCGACATCGCCGACGCGATGATCCTGTCCAGGTTGTTTTCGGCGCTGTTTGCCAGCGGTGTGGTGCTGGTCGCCACCTCGAATGTGGCGCCGGAAAACCTCTACAGCGACGGGCTGAACCGTCAGCTTTTCCTGCCCTTCATCGGCATACTGGAGCGGCACACACAGGTGCTGGCGCTCGATGCCGACAAGGACTACCGGCTGGAAAAGCTCGCCCGGACACCGGTCTATGTCACGCCGGCCGATGCGGCGGCGGACCAGCTACTCGACGAGGCCTGGCAAGCCATGACGCGCAACGCGCCGACCGCCGAGACATCGATTGCCCTCAAAGGGCGGCAGGTGATCGTGCCGCGTGCGGCAGGCGATGCGGCGCGGTTCTCCTTCGCCGATCTCTGCGAAAAGCCGCTTGGCGCGCGCGATTTCCTGGCGATCGCCGGGCGCTTCTCAACCATTTTCATCGACCACGTCCCGGTGCTCGGCGAAGGCAAGCGCAACGAGGCCAAACGCTTCATCCTTCTGATCGACACGCTCTACGACCATCATGTGCGGCTGGTGGTGAGCGCCGAAGCGCCGCCGCAAGCGCTTTATGCCGCCAAGCGCGGCGTGGAGGTCTTCGAGTTCGAGCGCACCGCATCGCGGCTGATCGAGATGCAAAGTCGCGACTGGCTGGAGGATTGGGCGGAGCGGCAGAAAGGGAAGCCGGCGCCAGAGGCACAGCAGGCGCAGGCCTGAATTTCCAGGGAATGCGTCGGTAGCGATCCTTTGCCCCCCTCTGTCATGCCAACGTCTACAACCCGAACCTCCTCGGCCACCCGCATCACAAGGGCGTCATTACCCGCATCCAGCCTTACGATTTCCATCTTCGTCGGTTATTTCCTCCCAAGTCGGCTTACAAACTCCGACGTTTACGTAAATCCCAAATGATCTAACCGATTGAAAACACTGACGCCAAAATAATCGTTTGAATTTTTTCCGTGCCGGGGCTATTGGGTGCGGCGAAAATTCGCGGTTCCCCGCAGCATTCCGGCCTCTTCTTCGACGCCACCATCAAGTCACCAGAGATTTGAGACGTCGTCACCGACAAAGGGAAAACATCCTCACATGGCACGCAACAAGATAGCGCTTATCGGCTCTGGCATGATCGGCGGCACGCTCGCTCACATGATCGGCCTCAAGGACCTCGGCGACGTGGTGCTGTTCGATATTGCCGAAGGTATCCCGCAGGGCAAGGGGCTCGATATCGCGCAGTCGTCGCCGGTCGATGGCTTCGACTCCAGGCTCACCGGCATCAACGACTATGCCGGCATCGAAGGCGCCGACGTCTGCATCGTCACCGCCGGCGTGCCGCGCAAGCCCGGCATGAGCCGCGACGACCTTTTGGGCATCAACCTCAAGGTCATGGAGCAGGTCGGCGCCGGGCTGAAGAAGTATGCGCCGAAGGCTTTCGTCATCTGCATTACAAACCCGCTCGACGCCATGGTCTGGGCGCTGCAGAAATTCTCAGGCCTGCCCAACAGCCACGTCGTCGGCATGGCCGGCGTGCTCGACAGCGCGCGCTTCCGCTATTTCCTGGCCGAGGAATTCAAGGTCTCGGTCGAGGACGTCACCGCCTTCGTGCTCGGCGGCCACGGCGATTCCATGGTGCCGATGATCCGCTACTCGACGGTATCGGGCATTCCGCTGCCCGACCTCATCAAGATGGGCTGGACCTCGAAGGAGAAGCTCGACCAGATCGTGCAGCGCACCCGCGACGGCGGCGCCGAGATCGTCGGCCTGCTCAAGACCGGCTCGGCCTATTACGCGCCGGCCGCTTCGGCGATCTCGATGGCCGAAGCCTATCTCAAGGACAAGAAGCGCGTGCTGCCCTGCGCGGCGTATCTCTCCGGCCAGTATGGCGTCAAGAATACCTATGTCGGCGTTCCCGTGGTCATCGGCGCCGGCGGCGTCGAGCGCATCATCGAGATCGAGCTCAACAAGAGCGAGCAGAAGATGTTCGACTCCTCCGTGGCGACGGTGCAGGGCCTGACCGAGGCCTGCGTCAAGATCGCGCCGCAACTCGCCTCCAAATGAATCTCCAGTAAGTGAACCCCCAGTCGATCCGGAGACCATCCAGATGAACATCCATGAGTATCAGGGCAAGGCACTGCTGAAGTCGTTCGGCGCGCCGGTGGCCGAAGGCGTGCCGGTGTTCAAGGCGAGCGAAGCGGAAGCCGCCGCCAAGGCGCTGCCGGGCCCGCTCTATGTGGTGAAGAGCCAGATCCATGCCGGCGGCCGCGGCAAGGGCAAATTCACCGAGCTCGGCCCGGACGCCAAGGGCGGCGTGCGGCTGGCGAAATCGGTGGCCGATGTCGTCGCCAACGCCAACGAGATGCTGGGCAACACTCTGGTGACCAAGCAGACCGGCCCGGCCGGCAAGCAGGTCAACCGCCTCTATATCGAAGACGGCGCCGACATCGAACGCGAGCTCTATCTGTCGATCCTGGTCGACCGTTCGGTCGGCCGCATTGCCTTCGTCGTCTCGACCGAGGGCGGCATGGACATCGAGGCGGTCGCGCATGACACGCCGGAAAAGATCATCACCGTCGCCATCGACCCGGAAAAAGGTGTCACTTCAGCCGACCTGAAGGCGCTCAACGGCGCGCTCAAGCTCGACGGCGATGCGGCCAAGGACGGCGATACGCTGTTCCCGATCCTCTACAAGGCCTTCGTCGAGAAGGACATGAGCCTGCTCGAGGTCAATCCGCTGATCGTCATGAAGAACGGCCGGCTGCGCGTGCTCGACGCAAAAGTGTCGTTCGACAACAACGCGCTGTTCCGTCACCCCGACGTGCTCGAACTGCGCGACACCACCGAAGAGGACGAGAAGGAAATCGAGGCGTCGAAATACGACCTCGCCTATGTCGCGCTCGACGGCAATATCGGCTGCATGGTCAACGGCGCCGGCCTTGCCATGGCGACGATGGACATCATCAAGCTCTATGGCGCCGAACCCGCCAACTTCCTCGATGTCGGCGGCGGTGCGTCCAAGGAAAAAGTGACGGCGGCGTTCAAGATCATCACCAGGGATCCGGCGGTCAAGGGCATCCTGATCAACATCTTCGGCGGCATCATGAAGTGCGACATCATTGCCGAGGGCGTCATTGCCGCGGTCAAGGAAGTCGGCCTGGAAGTGCCGCTGGTGGTGCGCCTGGAAGGCACCAATGCCGAGCTGGGCAAGAAGATCATCAACGACAGCGGCCTGAACGTGGTGTCGGCCGACGATCTCGACGATGCAGCCAAGAAGATCGTGGCGGCGGTGAAGGGCTGATCTGGTGCCTCCGCATAAGATAAACCTGGTCGAGGCTGCGGATCAAAAGATCAAGAAGGTCTTCGATCCGCATATCGCCGGCGACGTCAACGACAGCCAGGCGAAGGTCGCCAAGTTCGGCGAGGTCTTCGATTGGCACGCGCATGACAATGAGGACGAAGCCTTCCTCGTGCTGCGTGGGCGTATTGCCATCGATTTCCGCGACGGCCCGGTCGAACTCGGCGAGGGCGATTTCATCGTCGTGCCGCGCGGCGTCGAACACCGGCCGCGCTCGCTCACCGTTGAGCCCGTGGTGCTGATGTTCGAGCCGGCAACGACGCTCAACACCGGCAACGCCAAGAGCGACCTCACCGTCGCCGACTTGAAGCGGCTCTGACCATGTTTTCCTCGATCAACGGTTTTTAGAAAAGGGCTCCCATGTCCATCCTCGTCGACAAGAACACCAAGGTGCTGGTGCAGGGCCTGACCGGCAAGACCGGCACGTTCCACACCGAACAGGCGCTGGCCTATCACGGCACGAAAATGGTCGGCGGCATCCATCCCAAGAAGGGTGGCGAGACGTGGACCGGCGCGAAGGGCGAAAGCCTGCCGATCTTCGCCACCGTCGCCGAGGGCAAGGAAAAGACCGGTGCCAATGCGTCCGTCGTCTATGTGCCGCCGGCAGGCGCCGCCGAAGCCATCCTCGAAGCGATCGAGGCCGAGATCCCGCTGATCATCTGCATCACCGAAGGCATACCGGTGATGGAC